>DATMYT010000595.1:0-5482 GCA_035560855.1 Negativicutes bacterium
TTATTGTATAAAGCACAGACTGATCAGACAGACTGAAGGTCAAGGTGTTGCTTCCTGGGGAGGAAGCAAGCCTTGGCCTTTTTGCATTCCATATAAAAAGCGGGGGACGTGATCAACTTGGGGGATTCCTTTAAAATCAAAATCCGCAATGTTAACAAAGTGTTTTTTGCCAATGGGCGATTGACTTCGGCGCTGACCAGCACTGACCTTACGGTGCGCGAAGGAGAGTTTGTGGTTATTGTTGGACCAAGCGGTTGCGGTAAAACCACACTGCTGCGGATACTGGCAGGGTTGGAGGAACCGACTGACGGCGAAGTTATCATCAACGCTACTGGGCCTGACCGACCGCTGCATTCGATGATTTTTCAGGAACGGTCGATTTTTCCATGGTTGCGGGTCATCGACAATGTTGCCTATGGCTTGCTTGTTCGGGGTGTGGAACGCAGTTTGGCGCTGCAGACGGCAAGCCACTTCATCGAAAAGGTTGGTCTCACTGCGTTTGCCCAGGCCTATCCGCATGAACTGTCCGGCGGCATGAAGCAGCGGGTCAGTATTGCCCGTGCATTCGCCAATGATCCGGAAGTGTTGCTGATGGATGAGCCTTTCGCGGCGCTTGATGAGCAAACGAAGCTTATTATGGAAGAAGAGCTGTTGCGAATCTGGGATGAGAACAAAAAAACCGTGGTGTATGTGACGCATAGCTTGCAGGAAGCGGCTTTGCTGGCGGATCGCATCATTGTGTTTTCTGCTCATCCCGGGAAAATCAAGGCGGAAATCATCGTGGAGCATCCCCGTTCACGGGATGAACGGCAAGTTGCCGAACTCACCGGACGATTGTGGGAACTGCTCAAAGACGAAGCCCTGAAAGCCGGCAACATCAGCCGAACCGGAACGGAGGTGGCCTGATATGGAACGGACATTGAATTTCAATTCAGCGAGGTTGGCTCCATCGACTCGGGCGGAAGATCTGGCCGGACAGCTGCAACAACGAGAAAACTTGCGTAGCCTGCAACGGCGGATATTGTCGATTCTAACACCGCTTTTTCTGCTATTGATATGGGAAACGCTGGCGCGACTGTCTTGGATTGATACTCGGTTTTTCCCGATGCCGACCAAAATTGCGGCAGAGTTTTGGGTGTTGGGATCTAGTGGTCAGCTGCTGAATGATGTGGGGGTTAGCCTATCCCGGATTGTGGTCGGATTTTTGATTGGCGCACTGCCCGGCCTAGTGATCGGCCTTTTGATGGGACAGTCTCCCGCCTTGCGGGCTTGTTTGAATCCGATCATCGCATCCCTGTATCCGATCCCAAAACTGGCGATTTTACCGTTGATTTTGTTCATTTTTGGCTTGGGTGAGGCGTCTAAATATGTAATTATCGCCATCGGCGTTTTCTTTATTGTAGTAGTGAACACGATGACCGGTAGTATGAGCGTGCCGGCAATTTATCTGGATGTGGGCCGGGAATTCGGCGCAAGTCGCCTGACGTTGTTTCGTACTATCGTACTTCCGGCAGCGCTGCCGATGATTTTTGCCGGGATCAAATTGTCTTGGGGCACGGCGCTTTTATTGATGGTGGCGGCTGAATTTGTCGGGGCCAAGTCGGGCATCGGTTATTTGATTTGGAATTCCTGGCAAGTCTTCTCAATTGAGCAGATGTATGTCGGACTGACAATGATCACGTTCCTAGGGTTTGTATCGCTGCTGTTACTGGATGAACTGGAACAAAAAGTTCTGCCCTGGCGAAAATATGTCTGAAAAAAAGGGAAAGGGGAACATGGGGATGAAAAACATACTGAGAGAGTCAAAGAAAACATTGCTGTTGACACTGCTATTGGGGGTAACTTTGTTGACGGCTGCTTGCGGTCAGGGTCCTGCGGCCAAACCGGCGGAAAAAGCGGATGTTAACCCTGCAAAAGTAAAGGTGGGGACGATCCGCGCTATTTCGGACGCACCTATCTTTATTGCATTGGAAAAAGGATATTTCAAAGAACAGAACCTGGATGTCGAGGCTGTTTCCTTCGGTTCCGGCGCTGACATGATCGCGCCGCTCAGTGCGGGACAACTGGACGCCGGAGCAGGGACGCCGAGCGCCGGTCTGTACAATGCGATCGCTCGCGGCTTCGATTTGCAGATCGTGGCTGACAAGGGACGTGTTGGCAAAAACAGCGATTACATCGCGATTCTGGTGCGCAAAGACCTGAGTGAGTCCGGCGCAATCAAGACCTATGCCGACTTGAAAGGCAAGAAAATTGCAGTGAGTAATCTTGGCGGTTCCAACGCGGTGGAATTGGGTGCGGCTCTCCAAAAGGCGGGGTTGACGCTTAAAGATGTGGAACCGGTAGAAATGTCTTTTCCCAATATGGGTATCGCGCTGGCCAACAAATCGATAGATGCTGCCGTGGTGGCGGAACCAAACTTGATCAAATTCGTTGAAGCCGGATATGCGGTTCGCTGGAAAGGCGTTTACGAACTTGTGCCGGATCAGCAGGCAGCCGTGCTACTCTATGCAGCGAAATTCGCCAAAGACAGTCCGGACGTGGCGACCCGCTTCATGGTCGCCTATTTGAAAGGAATCCGGGACTATAATGATGCTTTTTTCAATAACAAGGGCTATGATGAAGTCGTGGCGATCCTGACCAAGCATACCTCCGTCAAAGACGCTGCGGTGTATAAGAAAATGGCGCCGGCCGGCTTTGATTCCGACGGCAAGGTCAACTTGGCGTCTCTTCAGTCAGATTACAACTGGTACAAGTCACAGGGGAAAATACAGGGCAGTGTTGATTTCGATAAAATCGTCAACCCAGCTTTTGCCAAGGCTGCTGCCGCCAAAATCGGCAAATAATCAAGGATAGAAAACTAAAGAAGCAACAAAAGGGGTAGCGGGATGGAGATTACGGTAAATGGAAAGAAAGTAAACGACATAGCTGAGGTTTCCGTAGAGGCACTTCTGGAACTTTTAAAGGTTGAATCCCCCCAGTATGTCACGGTTCAACTGAACGGTGAATTTCTGGAGCGGGATGCATTTTCCGCCACAACAGTCGTGAACGGGGATGAAGTAGAATTTCTCTACTTCATGGGCGGGGGCGATCTGGCCTTCACGAATGAACAGATGGAACGCTATTCCCGGCATATCATCCTCAAAGATGTTGGGGTGAAGGGACAGAAAAAAATTCGGAATGCAAAAGTTCTGGTGATCGGAACCGGCGGTCTGGGAGCTCCAGCTGCGATGTATCTGGCGGCGGCAGGGTTGGGAACCATCGGACTTGCGGATTTTGATGTAGTGGAACTATCCAATTTGCAACGCCAAATTATTCATTCGACGGCGGATGTCGGAAAGCCCAAAGTGCAGTCTGGCCAGGAAACGATTGCGGCTCTGAACCCTGACGTCCGGGTGGTGACCTATCAGGAACGCGTGACTGCCGCCAATATCGCCGAGATCATCCGAGATCAGGACTACGACTTTATCATCGACGGCGTGGATAATTTTCCGGCCAAATTTCTCATCAATGACGCCTGCGTATTACTGCAAAAGCCTTTTTCCCATGCCGGAATCATTCGGTTTTTTGGACAGACTATGACGTATGTGCCGGGAGCGGGTCCGTGTTACCGTTGCCTGTTTGATGCACCGCCGCCGCCGGGAGTTGCGCCGACCTGTCGTGAGGCCGGAGTGCTTGGCGTAATGGGGGGGATTCTGGGAACCATTCAGGCTACAGAGGCGCTGAAGTATATTCTTGGATTTGGAGAACTCCTGACCGGAGCCATATTGACCTTTGACGCTACGACTATGGATTTTCGACGGGTGAAGATTTCTCGCAACCGCAAGTGCCGGATTTGTGGGGAGAATCCTACCATTCTTGAACTGTTTGATGAAGAGTTGCCGGTCTGCGAAACGAGGTGAGCAATTTGCTGGTATTGAGTCGCAGCCATTATCAAGAAATGTTGGATCAGGCGCGATCCGGATCCCCGAAAGAGGTCTGCGGGTTGATTGCGGGAGAAGATAAAGCGCAACTACGCGTTATCAAGAAAATATATCCACTGAAAAACATGGACGATAGTGCGGAACATTTTGCGATGGACCCGCGTGAACAATTTACGGCAGTTAAAGATATGCGATACAATAAATTGACCTTGTTGGGCAATTATCATAGTCATCCGGCATCCCCGGCAAGACCTTCGCAGGAGGATATCCGGTTGGCCTTTGATGCAGGCGCAAGCTATCTGATATTGTCTTTGGCTCAAGAACAGGCCCCTGTACTTCGGGGGTTTCGGATTCAAAACGGCGAGGTTGAAGAAGAAACAATAAAAATAGTGGAGGGGAATGAAACAGATGGCGCAAGTAGATTATAAAGCCTTGAAAAAAATCGGCCTGATGACACAGATCCAGAAGGATCGATTTGCAATGCGGTTGAAAGTTGTCGGAGGACAGGTCACGGCGGAGCAATTGCAGAAAATCAGCGAAGTCGCGAAAAAATATGGCAAGGGGTATATTCATCTTACCTCACGTCAAGGAATCGAAATCCCTTTTGTTGGATTGGAAGACATTGAGGCGGTTAAGGCTGAATTGGCGGCAGGCGGCGTAAGTCTGGGAACCTGCGGGCCCAGAGTGCGGACCATTACGGCGTGCCAAGGCTCGACGGTCTGTCCGTCAGGACTGATTGACACTACGGCGCTGGCGGAAGAGCTGGACCAAAGGTTTGGCGGTCGGGAAGCTCCGCACAAATTCAAATTCGGTATTACCGGTTGTCGGAACAATTGCCTAAAAGCCGAAGAAAACGACCTGGGATTCAAGGGCGGGTTGCAGCCTGAGTGGAACCGGGAAGCCTGTAATTTTTGCGGTCTGTGTGAAGCTCTATGTCCTACCGATGCCATCAAGGTCGACAAACCGAAAAAAAACCTGGAGTTTGACGAAGCAAAATGCAGCTACTGCGGAAAATGCGCCAAAGGATGTCCTGTCGATGCCTGGTCGGGGGAAAATGGCTATGTGCTTTATTTTGGCGGCTTATTCGGCAATCAGATTGCGACAGCCAGGCAAATTCTGCCGATCATTTTTGAGAAAGAAAAACTGTTTGCCATCGTGGAAAAAACGTTGGCCTTCTTTAGCAAACACGGGCGACCCGGCGAAAGATTCCGCCATACGCTCGACAGAGTGGGTTGGGATTTGCTGAAACAGGAGTTGAGCCAAGAATAATGAGTGAGGATAAAGTGGTTGCATTTGTCGATGTTACCGATGTTGTCTGCCCTGTTACCTTCGTGAAAGTCGAAGTGGCCCTAGAGGAAATTGCAGACGGACAATTGCTGGAAATCAAGCTGAATGATGGCGAAGCAATAAAAAATATTCCGCGCAGCCTTAAGGACGATGGACACTTGGTTACATCCGTCGAACGTCGTGACGATCAAACGTTTCAAGTTATCGTGAAAAAAGGTGGACTCCGCTGAATAACGTTTCAAAAAAAGCTCCGGCACATTGACAAATCCTATATC
>DATMYT010000596.1:0-4479 GCA_035560855.1 Negativicutes bacterium
GATGCCACCCATGAAAACGGTCAGGGAACCGGGGACCCTACGGAAATTGCCTTAGTAATTTTAGGCGAAAAATATAACCTGACAAAAGCCATTTTAAATGCGAAAAATCCACGACTATCCGAAAAGCCTTTTGATTCTGACCGCAAGCTGATGTCTACATTAAATGCGGAAGGAACCGGGTACCGCATCCACACCAAGGGCGCCATTGATAATTTATTCAACATAGCAAATAGCGCTTTGGTAAACGGCGCCATCGTTCCGTTAACTGAAGAAATAAAAGCAAACTATCTGAAAATCACGGAAGAAATGTCCGATGATGCGTTGCGGGTTCTCGGGGTAGCATTCAAGGATACGAACGCTATAATCGAACCGGATGAGATGGAAAAGGATTTAACGATTATCGGCCTGGTCGGCATGATTGACCCGCCCAGGCTCGAAGTCAAGGCTTCTATTCACGAAGCAATCCTTGCAGGCATCACTCCCATAATGATTACCGGCGACCATAAAAATACCGCTGTTGCAATAGCCAAACAGTTAGGTATAGCAGATTCCATTGAGCAAAGCCTGACCGGCGCAGAAATTGACGAACTATCAGACGAAGAATTCGCAGCCCGAATCAATGACTACCGGGTGTTTGCCAGAGTTTCCCCTGAACACAAGGTCAAGATCATCAAAGCCTATAAAGCGCAAGGTAATATCGTATCCATGACCGGTGACGGCGTAAATGACGCTCCCTCATTAAAATACGCCGATATCGGCGTAGCCATGGGAATCACGGGGACTGATGTCGCCAAAGGCGCCAGCGACATGATCTTAACCGACGACAACTTCTCCACCATCGTCCATGCGATCGCAGAGGGACGAAACATTTACAACAATATCAAGAAGGCTGTTGTCTTCCTGTTATCCTGTAACTTGGGCGAAGTAATCGCCATCTTTTTCTCCATCCTGTTCTTTTGGCCGGTGCCGTTACTGCCGACACAGATTCTTTGGGTCAATCTGATCACTGATACCTTCCCCGCCCTTGCACTGGGCGTCGACCCAGGAGATCCCGATGTAATGAAAATGAAACCGAGAAATCCCAAGGAGAGTTTCTTTGCAGGGGGAACCGGCGTGCGAGCCATTATTGGCGGCACTTTGATCGGTCTTCTAACGTTAGCCGCTTTTTACTTTGGACTATACGAATATGGATTTACCTTAGGTTCCAGAGATATCCCGGAAGATGTCCTGACCTATGCCAGAACCATGGCTTTTGTCGTGCTGGCCGCGTCCCAGTTATTCTACTCATTGACCATGCGGCACGCGACGAAGTCTATCTTTCAGATCGGATTATTTTCCAACCTGTATCTAATTGGTGCGATTATTGCAGGATTTATCCTGCAGTTTGGCGTGATTTCCGTTCCCTTCCTCGCCAATGCTTTTAACGTCACGAACATAAGTCTGAAAGATTGGGGTTTAGTCATCGGATTTGCTTTAGTACCGTTACTTGTGAATGAGTTCATTAAAGCCTTTTTGCGAGCGACTGGAAAAGCCAATAGATAAAGCGGGCAGCTATTATTGCTCATCTACTAATACTAAGCAGCCAGTCTCCGTCATTTCTTGCAGTTTCCATGCCAACAGCACTTCTGTCCCCTCACTGTTATACATCATCCTGTGGGACAGGGAGAGCATCAGAGGTATCCCGCGCCCCATCGGCGCATCCTCACCAAAAGAAAACAGGTCTTCAGGCTGTGATCGTAACCGCTGCAGGATGGCATTTCCCGCAAAACCCATACGGGAAGTGCTCACTCGGACAATAAAACGATCACCCACCTTGTTGAACCGAAGCCGGGCCCGATGCTGTCGCGGTACGCCATCTCTGCATTCCAAGGCATTGGCCAGCGCTTCGTTGACTGCCACTTCCTGTATTGAGTGTACATTTCCTGTCACTTCCCGGATAATGTTGGTCACCTCAGACTGTAAGCGCTGATAATCTCCGTAACTGCTGAAGCGAACGAAACGCGGCCAACGTGTTTCATAGATCTGTTCATTTTGAAGAGCTTGCACATGAAAACACAGGGCTGTCGCATCGTCACGACAATCATCCGCGTGGGAAAGCTTTTGCAAAAACGCAACCATATTGGCAAAATTCCCAAGTGGCAACTCTTGAGAGTTTTCAATTATATCCGCCAGTCCGTCTGTCATAAAATAGATCGAGTCTCCAACAGAGATCGGTAACGTGTGCGTTTCAAAACATTCGTCTTCAAGTATGCCCAAAAACAGGCCTGGCTTTGCAATAGCTCCTTTCATTTTTTCGGTAGACACCCAGATTTCCGTTATCCCGGCGCAGGCCCATCGCAACTGCCTGGCTTCCAGGTCCAATTCGAAGCACACGGCGCCGGCAAAAGATCCAGCTTCAAAATATTCATAGGTCCGTTTATTCAACCACTGCATTGATTCTGAAAGTGGCAAGTCAAGTTCGTTCACTTCCCGAAGCAACACATGAAGCGCAGCCGTATGCAGGGCCGTACTCACTCCATGACCGCAAGCATCGACAAGAAGACCCCGCAGCACCTGTCCCCGATAGCGCCAATCCAAAAAATACAGGTCGCCGCCGACATAACGATAAGGTTGGTACACAATGTCCATTTTGATATGCTCCGACGGGGGAAGACCCTTGAGCAGTGTATTTTGCACTCGCACCGCCAGTTGTGCATCATTTACTAGTTCCTGCTCACGCCGGACTTCCTCCGAAACATCGCGCAATACCATCATAAAAAGTTGACGTTCGTGGTAATGAACTACCCGGGCAGACCGCTCGACGGTAACAACTGCACCGTTGTAGTGCCGAAACAATTTTCGCTGCATAGACAGCGCGACGCTCGTTTTTGTGATTTCCATATCTTTTTTGATATTTTCCGGTTCATCGAGAACCAGATCATATAATGTTGGCACTGTTTTCTGGTGCAGACTATATCCAAACCGTTCGGTAAACCGCGCGTTGGCCGCCACGATTCCCCCGCCATCCGGATCAACAAGAACTATTGCTTCGGGTGATTGTTCCATAACCGCCCGATACCTTGCCTCGCTTTCTTCAATGTCTTTCATCGCTTCCCTTACTTCTCGTTCAGCTTTTCCCACGATAGAAGTTGGGTATTTGTATATTACTCCAGCGATAAAAAGACCCAGTAAAAAAAAACCTGCCAACAGGAGGGTCACGGTATAGGTGATTCTATCCAAGCCATATTCAAATTCCACATATCCATAGGTACGATTATTGTAGCGAATAGGAGTCCTTTCCATAAACTGCAGCCAAAAAGGCGCTTCTATCCGTCTTTCATACACTAATTGGGACTGTTCATTATATATTCGAATCGCGTCAATTCCCTCTTTGCCACTGAGAGAGCCGGCAATTTCTACAAATTTCGGTACGTCATAATACCATAATTCCAAGTTGGCCTTAACTGTCGGTTCCATCGCCTTCGCCAGAACCTCGCCACGCACCACAGCCTGATTTTTTTTGTCCTGTACGCTCATTTGAAAATAAGTCACAGGCAAAATAAGACAGACGATCAGCCCTACCCCTACGGATAGAAAGGCCATGCGTCTGGAAAATTCACGCGAAAAACTGATCTTCGTTTCCATTACGACAACCTAATCAGCCACCGGCACTGCGCCCAGCACTGTGATGATCTTTTTCCCTTCTTCTGACTTTACAAAATCAATAAACTGTTTTGCCCGTTCCGTTAAATTCCCCTTGTAAGCGAACCATAATTCTTTTGAATAGGGATATGTCCCATCCGCAATGTTTTTCAAATTCGGCACCACACCATTAATGCGTAGCGCCTTGATGCCTGGTTTTCTTGCTTCAATTTCCGTTGAGTCGGTAAGCGCTATGGACCAAGGCGTATTCAAAATCGCCACCGGCGCTTCGGCGTCTTTGTACGCAACTTGCCACCTTTTTTGTTCAATAGACTGGGCAATCGCAGCCTGATAGCCTGGAATAAGCTTATACAGCACTTGGTTGGAACTATCATGTTTTTCCCGGATAATGACGAATATGTTTTGGTTGTTGCTCCATTTCGTCTTTGTTCCTTGATGAATATTCAATAATTCTTCCGACGTCAAATTATCATCGGTAACCGCTTGCGGGACTCCGAATACAATCCCCACTTTTGCATAGGGTATTGCCTTGATGCCCTTGTCGATTTCGTTTGGCGTAAGTGGACGGGAAATAAGCCCCAGTTCCAGCGCCCCGGAGTCAAGTGCAATCACTGCGCCGTCTGTTCCAATGCTGGGTGGAATCTCGACAGACTGACCCATTTTTTTGTTATACGCTTCCGCTAATTTAGCCGTAACAGGTAAATTCGTCCCGGAACCGGCAACAACAAACCGCACCGGGTCAAAGACTTTGGCGGCTTGTTGAGGCGGCGACGGTTTTGACAAATTGCCCGCGCAGCCAACGACTCCCATCAGAGCAAATAGTAAGATATAGAGTCC
>DATMYT010000597.1:0-3430 GCA_035560855.1 Negativicutes bacterium
GAGCTGTGTAGCGGCTTCGGCGACCGTCCAAGCGGATTTATTGCGGAGAAAACCGCTTATGGAGCAGGAACGTGGGATTTGATTATTCCCAATGTCATGCGATTGAGTGTCGGGACGATTCCGGAAGAAAAAAGCATGGACACCAGGTGTTTGCTTGAGGCCAATGTGGATGATAGTACGCCGGAAGTGATTGCGTATGTGATTGACAAGTTGATGGCCGCCGGGGCTTTGGACGCATGGATTACGCCGATCATCATGAAGAAGGGCCGACCTGCGTTTTTGATATCGGCGTTGACCGAAGAGTCCAATAAAAAGGCAGTGGAGGACGTCGTCTTCGCCGAGACCTCCAGCATTGGCGTGCGGTGGCAAGTAGTTTCACGAACGGTTGCGGATCGCAGCATCGTTTCGGTCACGACGGAATGGGGTTCTGTCGGGGTTAAGATTGCTATGCGAAACGGGGAAATTATCAATATAGCGCCGGAGTTTGGCGATTGCCGCACATTGGCCGAGAAGTCGGGCGCTCCGCTGAAAAAGATCTACCAAGCGGCGATGAACGCGTGGAACGCATTGAAACGATGAATTCATTTGCGGAATATATCCAACGATTTAAGGAAAAAGTAACACAGGCAGGCTTGGTAACCGGAGCGGAAAAACCGGTTCCTTACGGACTGCGGATTGACGTGACGAACGGGACCGAGATGGTTCCGACCACCCTCTATGAGGGGAAAAAGGGCTTTTCCATGGTTATGGGCGGAAAAGCAGGTGGACTGAAGGAGACTCTTGAAATACTTTTTGACAAGGCGCCGCCGGTAGAAATTTTTTCTGACAAACCTTACGGATTTGAAGATCAGCAGGGTTTTGAATCCGGCTGGATCGGCACGGATGAATCCGGTAAAGGCGATGTATTCGGACCCTTGGTTATCGCAGCCGTGGCCGTAAATCCGGAATCGGTTCAGGCGTTGACCCGCATCGGAGTGAAAGACTGCAAGCAATTGTCGGATAAAAAAGTGGTGGAATTGGCGGTTAAGATTCGCCAGATATGCAAAGGGCATTCCCAGGAACTGTCTTTGTTTCCCGTGCGGTACAATAGCCTATATTCTGCAATGAAGAGTGAGGGGAAAAACCTGAACCACCTGATGGCCTGGGCGCATGCCCGGGTGATTGAGGATACGTTGGAAATTGCTCCCTGCAAGTTTGCGATTGCCGATAAGTTTGCCGATGTGAGATTTATTGAATCTAAATTGATGGCCCGCGGTAGGACCATTGTGCTAATACAGAAAACGCATGCAGAGAAAAATATTGCAGTGGCGGCAGCCTCCGTGCTGGCCCGCGACTCATTTCTTCGAGGATTGGGGACTCTGTCCCAAAAATATGGCGTGGATTTTCCCAAGGGCGCCGGTACGCCGGTTCTTGATGCCATTCGCCGATTTGTGGATCAGCATGGCAAGGCGGCGTTGCCGGAAGTTGGGAAGGTTCATTTCAAAACATTTGAAGGAGTACTTTGAGCATGAAAGCAGTAGTGTTGTTGTCAGGTGGTCTTGATTCCACTGTTTGCATGGCGGTAGCCAAAAGTCGTGGTTTTGACGCATATCCGATCAGTTTTAATTATCAGCAGCGTCACCAGCGGGAAGTGGAATGCGCCCGTCAGGTGGCCGATTATTATCAGGTAGCGCGCCATTTGGTCATTGATACGAACATGGCGGCGATTGGCGGCAGTGCATTGACTGATCCCGGCGTCGGCGTACCGGATGGAGATGTAACGCGTCACGATATTCCGGTGACCTATGTGCCGGCCCGCAATTTGATTTTTCTTAGCTACGCGTTGGGGTATGCGGAAGTAATTGGCGCGGATCATATTTTTATTGGCGTCAATGCTCTCGATTATTCCGGTTATCCTGACTGCCGTCCGGAGTTTATTCATTTATTCCAGGAACTGGCCAATTACTCAACAAAAGCTACAGCAGCGGATGGCCGCCATATCAAGATAGAGACGCCTCTATTGGAACTGTCGAAAAAAGATATTATCGAACTCGGAACCAAACTGGAAGCGCCACTTCGCCTGACAACCAGTTGCTACCGTGGCGGGGAGGCTGCCTGCGGAACCTGCGACAGCTGCCTGCTACGGCTCAAGGGCTTTGCCGAGGCGAATATGACTGACCCAATCCCTTACGAAGGGAGGAAAGATGCGTGAAAGATGTGCAGAGTCTGGCCGATGTTCGGGGAATTCCCATTCAGAAGGTAGGCGTAAATGATGTGCATTTGCCTTTTCTCATCAAGACAAAGAAGGGATCGTTCCAGTCGGTTTTGGCGCGCATTCGACTGACGGTGGACTTGCCTCAGGAATACAAGGGTACTCACATGAGCCGGTTTATTGAGGTCCTGAGCGATTGGAGCCAAAAGCCGGTTTCCAACCGCGAGATGGATGCGATGTTGCGTGATATTATGGGGCGACTCGGCGCTCAACGGGCTCATATCGAGATCCGGTTCAAATATTTTATTGAAAAAAAGGCGCCGGTCAGTGGATTGGCCAGCCTGCTTGATTACGACTGCATTTTTGAAGGACAGTTGACCGCAGGCGGGCAGCTCGATTTTGTTTTGGGCGTTGAAGTTCCGTTTACGTCGCTTTGCCCCTGCAGCCGCGAAATTTCCGACTACGGCGCGCATAATCAGCGGGGCGCCATGAAGGTTCGAATCAAGTACGTGCCGGGACGTTTTATCTGGATTGAGGACTTGGTGGAGCTAATGGAACGTCAGGGCAGTTCGCCGGTCTATCCTCTACTGAAGCGGGAAGACGAGAAGTATGTAACGGAAAAAGCCTATGAAAACCCCAAGTTTATTGAAGATGTTCTACGGGATCTGGTGCTGGCGCTGCGAAAGTTGGAGGGGGCTATCTGGTTTGAAGTGGAATGCGAAAGCTTTGAATCGATCCACAATCACAGTGCATACGCTTTTCATGCTGAAGGAGCCGGAGTCGCCGAATGAAACGGCTTATCGTCAATGCGGACGATTTTGGCTTGCATGAGTCAGTAAATCGGGGAATTTATAAAGCGCATACTCAGGGCATCGTTGCCAGCACGAGTCTGATGGCGGGAGGATGCGCATTTGAGGATGCCATAAATATCAAACGAAGCTGTCCGGACCTTGGCGTCGGCGTTCATCTGACATTGGTCGGCGGATGTCCGGTTATTCCGGCAGATCAAGTAGCGTCGTTGGTGGATGACCAGAGTTGTTTTTGTTCCAGCTATCCTGTTTTTTTATCCCGATTTCTGCGGGGGAATATCCGATTGGCGGAAGTGGAGCAGGAATTGACCGCTCAGATCGAGAAGGTTTTAGCGGCAGGAGTAACGCCCACACATCTCGACAGTCATCAACATCTGCATGTCGTGCCGGGAATCGCCGGTATCGTTCTGAAGCTGGCACGCCGTTTTTC
>DATMYT010000598.1:0-3349 GCA_035560855.1 Negativicutes bacterium
GAGGTTGAAAGAGTAGCAGGATTTTTTATTTGTAATAGTTTTTTTTTAGGAGCTGCGTCTCATTCTCGTCTTGGCGATTCCTGCCGACACTTGAAAAAGGGTCGGTTTTTTCATGTTTCCTGCTCCGTCTGCGTTTGCGGCCTCACTCGCTTTGTGGTTTATGATCCATACATTCTGTGCTATAATCAAAAAGAATTGTTGCGAGAGGGGCAATAAATGTTGCGATTTCGAATTTGGGCAGCAGTGCTGCTTTTAATTGGGCTAGGTTTTTTCACGGAGGTAGTTTCGGCGGCGCCTGCCGAGAACGATGTCAAGATCAACAGCGTTCGCTGGAGCCGCACGACTGATGCAGTAACCGGTTTGATCAATGTCCGTCTGATACTTGAGACCAGTGGCCCGGTGGAAGTGGACCAGTTCATTACCAAAGTGCCGAATTGGAGGATTGTTCTTACGCTTGGCGGCGTGAGGGCTGATAGCCTCGTGATTCCTCCTTCGCCGGATGCCGCCGTTGTGACGAAAATGAGCGTGGTCAAGTCGATGACGAATCATACGCATGTTATCCTCGATTTTCCGGGGGAGTTAAACAAAGACCAATATAAGATCAGTACGGTTCCGGCTGATTCGAAAAATAAACGGCCATTTCAAATTATTGTTGATATGCAGAAAACTGTGAAACCCGGTGAACTGAGTGTTCTTCCTGGACTGAAGGGCAAGGTCATAGTAGTTGATCCCGGGCACGGCGGTTCGGACCCGGGCGCCACTGGCCCGCTGGGGACCCGTGAAAAACAGTTGAATCTGAGTTTGGCGATGCAGGTCAAGGCTGATCTGGAAAAGGCTGGCGCCAAAGTTCTGATGACCCGCGAGACCGATATCGATGTGTTCGGCCCCAAGGCAACGGACCGTGAGGAGTTATGGGCACGGGTGCAGGTTGCCAATTTCAATCAGGCGGATATTTTCATCAGCATCCATCACAACGCATCTGCCAATCGCAATATTAGCGGGACGTCAACCTATTATTACCAAAAGACAACCTATGACGTGATGTTGGCCCAGGATATCCAAAAAGAGATGCTGCAGACAGGCGGTTTGCCCAATTTTGGGGTGAGACCGGCCAATTTCTTCGTAGTGAAAAATGCAACGATGCCGGCAGCCTTGCTGGAGGTTGGCTTCCTATCCAATCCTCAGGAAGAGCAACTGCTAGGGACCTTTTCGTTTCAGCAAAAAATGTCGCAGGCAATCGTAGTCGGAATCAATCAGTTTTTTGACCAAGTGGGAAAAACACTGGGAGAATAAGCATAAAGGCATTCGCAAGGTCACCGGGTTGATCCTGACGACCTTCACAATAGTAAAAGACTAGACGCTGCAGGTACTGCGGCGTTTTTCTTTTTGTCCGGGTTGCGTTGTTCCAGACGAATAGTACTGAATCGACAGAATGGTATCCGTCAATTGGCTGCCAAAGTAGATTTGTACTAACGTTATAATACTTCCTTGGTTTTCTTATAGTAACTTCGTTTCGTTGTTCTAATGTGTAAAACGTGAAGTTAGCGTATCCTATCAATAGATGACCATGGATGAAATAATAGCTATCGAATCAATAGCGGGAGTGATGATAATGAGAAAGGCCATCTTAGTAACGACCCTGTTTATGATTGCAACGCTCTGTTTCGTGCCGCTGAGGTATGCGCAAGCCAGCGATGATAAGACAACAATTCAGGATGTAAAACAGGAAGCACAGGATTTGATTTCAAAAATCAAGGGATATACCGCTGAGCAACATGAGGAAGCGATCAAGCAGACAGAGCAGGCTCTGAAAAAACTTGATAATCGCATTGAAGCAGTGGAAACAGACGTCTACAATAGCTGGGATAAAATGGACAAAGCGGCTCGAGACAAGAGCCAGACCGGCTTAAAGGAACTGCGCAAACAAAGAATTGAGTTGGCTGAGTGGTACGGTGGCTTGAAAAACAGTTCCTTTAACGCTTGGGAAGAATTGAAAAAGGGATTTTCGGACGCGTATCAGGTTGTTGTTGACACCTGGGCAAAAATTAAGAGCCAATATAATTGGCAATAACGGATCAAAGGGTTGTCAAGAAGGAGGTCGAGGGATGGTAAATAAGAAGATTTTTGGAGCGTTAGCAATTTTGCTATTATATCAGTGCTTTGTTGCACCAAGTAGCAGCCTGGCGGCGACAATTTCCCTCACGCTGGAGCAAAGCATCCAACGGGCTTTACAAAGCAATCCGGCAGTGGAACAAGCGAAGTTGGATGTTGATGTAAATAAATGGGGGCTTACGGCTGCGAAGGCTGTGCGGGTGCCGGCAGTGACGTGGTCGACCACCTGGGAAGGAAGTTTGAAGAGCGGGACATGGAATACGGAAAATAACGGCAGCCCGACCAGCGTTCAAATAGACAGTGTTCATCTGTTTCCGATGATCACAACGGACGGAAAAATTGATATGGCCAAAAACAATCTGGAAATTGCCAAGTCATTTTACGGAACAGCCAGGGAAGACATCGTTTATGATGCCACCAAGGCCTATTTTAACGTGTTAGCCGCGCAGGATATGGAACGGATTGCCCGGGAACAGGTGGCGAATCTGCAGGAACATCTGAATTTGGTTACGGCCCAGTATGAAACCGGTGTTATTCCGCGGGTGGATGTCCTGCGTTCGCAGGTTGAATTGGCCAATTCTCAACAAGTCCTTATTAAGAGCAGTAATGTTTACAAGATCGCGCAGACGGCATTGGCCACAATCCTGCAGTATCAGGGGCAGGAGTTGAAGTTGCTTGATGCTTTTTCTTATGCTCCCTACGAGATGACGCTGGATCGGGCACTGGAGACCTCGTTGGCACAGCGTAAGGATCTGAAGCGGGCTGATCTGGAAATCAAAAATTCAGAGCTGAACGTCAAAGTGGCAGAGGCTGCGTGGCTGCCTACGGTGAGCGGGAGGGTGCGAGTCGGCAATGACGAAGATACCGTCATTCCCTACGGACGGAACTGGGGGGTTGGCGTAAGCGTCAGTTGGCCGATCTTTGATAATGGGATGATTCGGTCGTCCGTGGAACAGTCGCGTATCCAATCTCACCAGTCGAAACTTTCGGCGAAGCAAGTGGCCGACAGTGCTTACCAGGCAGTAACAGCGGATTATCTGAATATGAGGGAAGCAGAAAAAAGACTGGAGTCTACGGCAATGACGGTGAAAATGGCGACGGAAGATGCCTATATCGCCCGCGAAAAATATCGGGTAGGGCGGGGGATCAACATTGAGGTTTTCGATGCCCAGGTGGCGTTGACCCAGGCGCAGGTGAACCAGTTGCAAGCCTTGTATGATTACAATGTGAACAAAGC
>DATMYT010000599.1:0-4233 GCA_035560855.1 Negativicutes bacterium
CCTTCTTCGCCCTGCCGATCAACCCGCGCTGCAGCGCCGCCCGTTCCGGTTTAGAAATCCCCAAAAACGAAAACTGGTCCTTCATATACCTGGCCATGAACCCGGCCTTCCCGTCATCCCTGTGCGCGTAATACGCCGCGATAAGCTCATCGCCTTCCTCTTTCAAGCTTGTCATATCATCACCTCCCCAAATTATCAGTTTCATCTTCCTTCTTCGCTGGTAGAATATTATCCTCCAACACCAAAGCCGCCATAAGCATGGCGGCTTTAAGTACGGGTCTTTTTGTTTATACGCCGGCTGTATTGGCGGCCTTCATTCCAGCCTCGCTATTGCATCCCTAACGCGCCAGAAAGCCCAAAACAATTCCGGTATGCACGGCCGCCGCTATCGGTAGCGCCGCTTCATCCACATCGAACAAATTGCTGTGGAGGGGGTGAACGATCCCTTTTTCCTCATTACCTATCCCCAGCTGAAAAAAAGCCCCCGGTGCTTTTTGGAGATAGTAAGCGAAATCCTCCACCCCCATCGTCGGTTTCTCAATCAAAACCACATTTTCTTTTCCGACCACCCCTTCCGCCACTCCGCGCACAAAATCTACCATAGCCTTGTCGTTTATCACCGAAGGATAACTGGGCGTGAAGCTCACTACCGCCTCCGCTTGCAGAGATCGCGCCACGCCCTCGATGATTTCCTTCACCCGGATCGTGGCGAACTCCCGGGTCTGGGGATCAAGCGTCCTGATAATTCCTGAAAGCTCCACCTTATCGGCAATGATATTCCTTTGATAGCCTCCGGTAAACTTACCCACCGTCACAACCGCCGAATCCACGGGATCGACATTGCGGCTGGCGAAAGTCTGCAGCGCGGTCACGACCTGGGCCCCCACAACGATAGCATCGATGCCGCCGTGGGGAGCCGCTCCGTGACTTGCCCTTCCCGCGATAGAAACATCGAACATATCGGACGCGGCGTACGCTTTGCCGTAGGAAATCCCAATCGCCCCCGCCTTTAACTGCGGCATGACATGCAACCCGAATACGGCATCCACCTTCGGATTCGCCAACGCCCCATCCTCGATCATCGGCAGGGCTCCGCCGGTTGTCTCCTCCGCCGGCTGAAACAGAAACTTGACATTCCCGGCAAACTGCTCCCGGTGCTTGCTCAGCAGCATCGCCGCCCCCAGCAGCCCGGCGGTGTGAACGTCGTGCCCGCAGGCATGCATCTTGCCGGGGACCTGTGAAGCGTACTCCACACTCTTCCCGTCGGCAAGCGGGAGAGCGTCCATATCGGCCCGCAGAGCCACCGTTTTTCCGGGTCCGTTTCCTTTTAACAGTCCTATTAAGCCAGTTCCGGCAATCCTTTTAGTTGCAATTCCCAAAGAGCGCAAAGTATCCTCAACAATACCTACCGTTCTGAATTCCTCATTGCTAAGCTCGGGGTGCATATGAAGATCGCGCCTGAGTCCAACAAGGTCCTGCTTGATTCTTTCCGCTTCCCTAAGCATGTCCATCTGCTCCATAATTTACCTCCCGCAGAGATATGGTTAACATGGCCCCCATCAACATATATGAGACCCTATATACCCATAGCCATTACAACAGTAATGATAATCATTTGTACTGCGTATAGGATAGCGAACAAAGGAAAGAAGAATTGCCACCATTTATTCAGAGGTATGCCGCTTATTCCGCAGCCAATCGCAATTGTCGCGGTAGGATACAAGAAATCGGCAAACGAGGAACCGAACAAGTACGCCAGCACGGTAACCTGTCCGCTGACACCTACCAAATTTCCCACAGGGGCAAGTATGGGTATAACAACTGCTGCTTGTCCCGACCCGGAAGGAATGATAAAGTCGACTAACGTTTGTACTACGAGCATTCCTTGTGCAGTCAGTATTGGCGGCAAGTTATTGAGCAAGTTCGCCATGGCGTTTATGATCGTGTCAACAATCATACCTTCTTGCATTATCACCAAAATCGCTTTTGCGAAACCGACAATCAACGCGCCGTTAATTATCGCCGCACACCCGGCCAAAAACTCCGTAGCGATTTTATCGGTATTCCATCCGTCAATTAACGCGGCGATAATCCCCATAAGCAAGAATGTGCCTGATAACTCTGGCATTCCGTAGCCTTTCTTTAAGAACCCGTAGAAAATAAACACTAGAATCGCCAATACTTCCAATAGAACCAACTTATGCTTGCGTTCCATGGTGTACTTCTTTAATTCGTCCTTTTCGAAAACAAATTCTACTTTTTCTCCATACATTATGCTTTTGGTAGGGTCCTTTCTTACTTTATTGCCATAGCGTAAAATCCACCAGACGGAAACGATTGCAAAAATGACAAAATTGGCAACTCTGATTTCCATTCCGGAGTATAAGGGAACGCCTGCCAAAGACTGAGCCACGACCGTTGTAAACGGATTCATCAACGATGATGCAAATCCTACCGCAATCCCCAATTCGACAATCGCAAACCCCACCATAGCGTCATATCCGATTGCCGTTCCCAATCCAACGAATATCGGTATCAACCCGTTGTATTCGTTACACATTCCGAATAGTGTAGAACCCAAGGCGAATATCGTCAGGAATACCGGGATAATAATTTTCTCTTTTCCTTCGAATTTTCTTAAGAGGGCGCCTAACATTGCATGAAAAGAACCTGTTTTAATAACCATGGTAAAGGCAGAGTTTACGATAAATATAAGCACCATTAGGTTTGCAGCACTAACCATCCCTTTATGGAACGAACTCATAAAATTAACCAACCCAGGCTGAGTCGCCTGCGTGCGCGGCAGGAGATGGAACGAACCTGGAATTACCACCTTAGCAGCATTTCCATCTATCTTTACATCTTGGTAATTAAAAGCTCCCGGCGGGATAATCCATGTACATATGGCAGTAACAAGAACGATAAAAAACAATAGCGTAAATACATGGGGCATTTTAAATTTTGATTTTCGCTCGTTCGGACCTATTGTGCATTCCTGTTTACTCATTCGTTGAACCCTCCAAATTTTGGATCATTTTCCGATACTCGGTAACTGTGCTTACATAAATAGCCTGTGGTCCGGATCATCCCATCTCGCAACTATAGCAAAACACCCCATTCGGCAAGTAGTTTTTATCACCCCCTCCACATCCGCCCAGATGCCTGCTGCAGAAAGGCGGCTAAAAACATCGGAACTAATCAGACCATATGCAATACCATTTCCTCGGCCGACATATTTAAATAATCGGCCAGCGGCATCTCCAGCAAAGTGTAACACCCCGGCTTCTGCCTGGTAACGGCCCTGGCCGCGGAAACCATGATCTGGCTGGTCACGGCCGGATTGTTGACATGGTGGCAATAACTCAGCAACTGATTATGGGTCGCTCCCGCCTTCCCCCTATGCTCGATGGCGACGCCGTGACCCATATCCTTGACGTTCTCCAAATCCTTCACCGGAAAAACGTGGGTCTCGTTATCGCGGAAATAACTATCGGCCTTGATGGTCGCCTCCACCTTTTTCGGATCGGCCCCCGGCGCCAATTTCACATACACCAGCCGGCGGTGTAGCCCGGTGCCGATGGGTATCGTCAGGCTCACGGCGTCCTCCACCCCCTCGACCCCTTTGGCGACCACCGAATGCCCCATGCTCATTCCGGGCCCGAAATTGGTATAAGTGATCCCGTGGGGAACCATCAATTTCATAACCGCCCGAATCATAGAATCCGATCCCGGATCCCACCCGGCCGAGATAACGGCAGCCGTGTTATGTTCCCGGCAAATCTCGGCAAGCATCTTTTTCAAATCCCATATTGGTTGACCATGAATATCGAAACTGTCTACCGTATGAATACCCAGCGCCAGATACTTGGCGGCCTCCTCCGGAACCGAGCGGGACGGCACGCATAATAACGCCACATCCACCTTCCCCAGCTCGCGGACATCGGCAACCACCGGGACTCCTTGCAGCTCCGCCGGAACCTCATTTCTCCCGGACCGCCGCACTACGCCCCTGAGTTCCATATCCTTCTCGCTCAAAACGCTCTCCAGCGCGTATTTCCCGATATTGCCGTACCCTACAATAGCTACACCAATCGCTTGCATCATCTGATCCCCCTTTTTTTTGCGGCAGGCCTGCCGCCTACATCTATATGCAAGCTCCGTGCCAAGCGGGGAATCCGCGCAACCACTGTATTTGCGGACCGGCTTCCATTTCCCGGCTGCGCAATTGTTCGT
>DATMYT010000600.1:0-3400 GCA_035560855.1 Negativicutes bacterium
GCTAAATACCTTCCAAGATTTGACGGTCGCTTTAAGTTCGGCCAAGCAGGGACCAACGGCGCTATCCGGCACTGCCAAAACTACTGCGTCAACATCCAGCTCAGCCAGCGATGCGACAGCCGTCAACTGCAATGAATCCGCCACTTTTTTTGCGCCAGCAGTATCCGTATCATATAAAAATACGGTATGTGCTTCAGCCATGCGAGCTGCCAGAATTCTCCCCATTCGCCCGGTTCCGATCATTCCAATCTTCATCCGTCCGCCCCCTCTTTGTTTCAGATTCTACACCAAAATTACCTGATTAAAAAGGGGAATCGCCGCACATTTTTTTGTGCTATACTAAATATCGAAAATGAAAGGAGCTGATTTTTGTGTTTATGGCATATGAAACGGAGTCTGTCGCTGGCGGGGAGGTGTCCGCAGCCTAGAAACTGCTGCCCTCCCCACTATCGCTCACTAACGATATGGGAGGATTAACTTTAATGATAAAAACAGCTTTATACAACGTTGGCTTAACTGCGCGCTTTGCCCAGGAAGCCTCTTTGTATGATTCTTTATATCTTGCCAGAGTTTCGCGCCAAAATAAAAGTTTATACAATGTGATTACGGAAAATACCGAAATCCCTGCGGAAATTTCCGGCAAAATGGCTTATATGGCTCGCGAAATGGATGATTATCCTGTCGTCGGCGACTGGGTAATGTTGGACCGACTCTCGGGGCAAGGCGGCAATGCCATCATCCGTCAGATTTTGTCGCGAACAAGTCTTCTGTCGCGCAAAGCAGCAGGCGACGCACCTCAACTTCAACCTATTGCCGCCAATATCGACACCATTTTTATCTGCATGTCTTTAAATCAAAACTTCAACTTACGTCGATTGGAGCGATACCTTGCCGTCGCGTGGGACTCTAGGGCCAATCCTGTCGTTGTACTGACTAAGTCAGACCTATGCGAAGACCTGCCGTCACGGATTGCAGACGTGCACTCTATTGCTCTCGGAGTCGACGTATTAGTTACCTCCAGCACCAACCTCGATGGTTATTCCACCACTCTTCCGTATGTTAGCAAAGGGCAAACGGTTGCCTTCGTCGGATCGTCCGGTGTTGGAAAGTCAACGTTAATCAATTGTCTGGCGAAGGAACAAAACCTGGCAACCAATGAACTTGGCGAAAATGGCAAGGGGCGGCATACCACGACCTATAGACAATTGATCGTACTGCCGACAGGCGGAGTGGTTATCGACACTCCTGGAATGCGAGAAATGCAACTGGAAAGAGCCGATATAGCCAAGACTTTTGTCGACATTGAAGAACTAGCGCGGGCTTGTCGCTTTAGCGATTGCACCCATCAAACTGAGCCCGGCTGTGCCGTGCGCGCTTCCATTCAGCAGGGCTTGCTACCTATAGAAAGGTTTCGGAGTTATCAAAAGCTCCAGAATGAACTCAGCTACCAAGGCTTAGATTCACATCACATTGAAAAGAAAAAGATCGACAAAATGTTTGGCGGTATGTCCGAAATGAAGCAAGCCAGACGAGAAGCGAAGGCGAAAAACAAACATCGATAATCTTCAGTAGAATAGAACACTTGGCGTAACAACAACTATATCTATAACACAGGGCTGTGGAAACTTTTGTCCAGTTTCCACAGCCCCTTTTTAGGCTTCGCACTTTTTCGCAGTTCCTCCGTTATGTATCCAAAAATATTTTACTTACAAAAAGCGACCTCGTCAGGATAACGATGGCGTCGATGCTGGCGGTCGGCGCAGCTTCGTCGCTTGTTCAAACGCATAAGCGATTTGAATCAGTATCGGTTCACTCCATGGTCGCCCCAAAAGTTCCAGTCCGATCGGTACGCCTATCGGCGCCGACACAGTTGTGGCTGAAAATCCGCCTGGAACTACGATGGACGGAAATCCAGTCACAGACCCGAGAACCCCGTTGCGGTCGAGTTGGGTCTGCCCCACAGGAACTACGAGCCGTTTTTGGTGCGGATACACAAGGGCATCCAGCTTATAGTCTGCCATCAGCTTCATTGTCTGCGTCTGTAATTCTGCACGCTTGATGAGGCGTTCCCGGTACTTTGGAGAATCTGTGCCGAGAGTCTCTGCTTTCTTGATGTTGGCTTCGATCCCCGGATGGTACTTGCCTGATGCGATCACATCACTTAGCGAGTGCACTGCAGCTTTCGGCCCCAAAACACTCAGATAGGAATTTAGGTGATCTTTAAGGTCATATAGATGCACACTCACTTCGGAAACAAGCTGATTTGCATCGATCGCGTCCTTCACTTCCACAATTTCGGCCCCCTTGGCCCGCATGGCGTCAATGCTTTTTGAGATTGCAGCATTGACTTCCTGATGTTCCGGACCCGTGCCGAAGAAGCTGCGCAATACACCGATACGTTTTGCCTGTAAGCCCTGTGGATCAAGGTATTTTCTGTATGTGTCCGGGACTTTCCCTACCGACCAATCCGTAGCCGCATCGTCGGGGTCGTAACCTGCAATCACATCCAGTACCATGACTGCATCTTCCACAGTCCTTGCAATCGGCCCAGCAGTATCTTGTGTCAAGGAATAGGGAATAATTCCCTCGCGACTTATCAACCCAATAGTAGGCCGAAGCCCAACCAAACTGCAGGCTGACGCTGGAGAACGGATGGAATTGATAGTGTCGGTCCCAATTCCCACTGTTCCGAAGTTAGCTGCCAAGCCAGCGCCCGTTCCACCACTGGAGCCGCCCGGCGTGCGTGTCAGATCATAAGGATTCAGCGTCTGCCCCAGAATCGAACTGGCAGTTTCTCCCCAAATGGCGAACTCATGTAGATTCACTTTGGCCAAAATCAGCGCGCCTGCTGCCTTTAGTTTTTTCGTGATAAATGCGTCGTTATCCGGCCGGAAACCTTTTAAGCTAAGCGATCCACCCGTCGTGTCCATATCGCCGGTATCGATATTGTCCTTGAGTAATAAGGGAATTCCGTGCAAGGGGCCCACAAACCCTTTTTGCTTAAACGCAACATCCATTTCATCTGCGATTTCCAGTGCCATCGGATTCAGCAAAATCACCGCATTTAAAGCTGGTCCCTTTTGATCAAACGCAGCAATGCGTTTTAGATACATTTTCACGAGACTTCTGCAAGTCAGTATTCCTCGCTGCATAGCGCGATGAATTTCCGCAATGGTTGCTTCTTCCAACACAAAGCCATCTTGATCATAGTCTTGTATCATCGCTCGCCACCCTCTCGTTCGAAAAACGCTACCACAAAAGCATTTCGTACTCTATGCCTTTTTTCCTGCTACAATATAAAATTTTCGAATAGGCAAGAAAAGTCCGGCGCCGCTAACGCAACGAATCCATCGTCATGTCAGCAGCGCCGGACTAAAGGACTACCGGATCAGTTCCGCTA
>DATMYT010000601.1:0-2658 GCA_035560855.1 Negativicutes bacterium
GTCCATTCATATCCTGCTGATGGTCAATCGACTAGCCTTTGAGTCGTCCTATACTGATTTTGGTGCTAACAGTCAGGACGAATTTGTATATCCAGCTGATGTACGTGAACGATTGCGTGAGCTTCTATACACATACTATCCAGGGATACCGGATGGCGAAATATTTGCCATTCTCCATTATTTTTCGCAATGAGGTGAGGTATATGACAAGCTACGCCGTAATAAAGAATGGCCTAGTGATTGATCCGTCTGCAGGCATTAATGGTAAATATGATCTGGTCATCAAGGACGGCAAAATTACGGAAATAGGGCTTGCCGGGTCCATAGGACAAAACATTCAGTCGGCAATTTGTATTGATGCTACAGATTGCTTGGTAATCCCCGGATTGATTGATATTCATACGCATGTGTTTCAGGGCGCAACCGAAACCGGTATCCAGGCGGATTTGGTAGGAGTAGATCAAGGAGTTACTACGGTGGTCGATGCTGGCAGCGCTGGCGCCAATACTTTTGCAAAATTCGTTGCAGAAGTTGTGGATAAAAGTTCTACACGAGTGTTGGCTTGGCTTAATATTTCCGGCGAGGGCTTATGCGCAGGCAGGACCGAATTAAAGGACCTGACTAAACTCGAAATTGGGCCGACGGTGGATTTGATCCAACAATACCCAATGATTCGAGGAATTAAGGTTCGCATGAGCAGTTCGATTTTAGGAAATAGCGGCTTGGAACCATTGAAAATTGCTAAGAAAGCGGCTGGCGAAGCCAAAGTTCCGCTGTTGGTGCATGTTGGGAATGGGCCGCCTGCGTTGGGGGATATTTTCGACCTGCTTGATCGCGGGGATATTGTAACTCATGCATTTCATGGCAAGCCAGGCGGGATTGTTGACGAACAGGGAGGACTGATTCATCAAGCCGAACGGGCGCTGGAGCGCGGCGTGCGACTCGATGTGGGACATGGAACAGCAAGTTTTAGCTTCCAAACGATGATGCGCTGCAAAGCGGCGGGAGTCAGACTTTCGACAATCAGCACGGATCTGTATTTGGGAAATTATCACGGGCCAGTATGTAGTCTGAGCTTAACGTTAGCTAAATTTCTGGCTCTAGGATATACGTTGGAGCAAGTAATCGCCGCGGCTACAAGCGAGGCAGCTAAGGCTTTAGGATTGTCCGATAAACTGGGGACGTTGGCGAAGGGACGTGTGGCAGATATATCTATTCTAAAATTACAGCAAGGGGAGTTCAATTTTATTGATTCCGAAAAAAATCATTTGGTGGGGCAGCAGTTGTTGCAACCCATCTATGCAATTCGAGCAGGAGCGGTTTTTAGATGCAAATAATTGAACAGATTATACAGTCAGTTGACCATGAGGTCGCACTAGAGAAAAATGAATTGGCAGATATGCGGAAATTACTCACGGCGGCCTTAGCCGAAACCCGACCCATAAATCTTCAGATCCCTGAGGATCGATGGATTGCTTTAGGAGTGCACCTGCTCTCGGTGCTTCGCCGATTAAAAAACGGCGATAGTTTGCCGAAGTTGGAAGCAGCCATGCTGGAACAGGTAGAGCTGGACATGCAGGAGCTGAGTCGTCGAGTATTACAGTCGGCGGAAGCAACCAGGCAATGCCAAAACGATGCTACAGAAGTGTTATTGTTAGCGGTTCACTTTGCCGCAGCAAAGCACAATTCACAAGGAAACTAAGGAGGACGCTTGGAATGACAGCTAAGGTTAAGGTAGTGATTGGAGACCGATTAGGCAAAGGGCAGAAAGTTGCGCAGGGGGTTGTGCAAGCTGGCGGCGAGGCAATTTTAATTCCTGGCGTTGGGGCTGATATGAAACTGGCGGATATCATGCATAAGGAAGAGGCTGATTTCGGAATTTCTTTTTGTGGCAGTGGCGGCGCCGGGGCGATTACAGCTAAAACAAAGTATGGGTACCCTGTGGAATTTGGCTTACGGTCGGTTGACGCCGGGGTTACGGCCATTCGATCCGGTAAAAAAGTAGTTGGATTCGGTTTTTTGGACACGGAAGAATTGGGCCGGCGACTGACGGAAGCATACATCAAACTAAAGGAGAAATGACAAAGCGATATGTTAAAAGAAATAGAGCATGACCTGCGACTGAGTGGCACGGGTGAAACCCGAGAGAACGCGATGAATCACATCTTTTCTCAAATTAAGCCGCTCATATCCCAAGCTTTTGCAGGGAGCGTTGTTATCCGAATCGAGCCGAAAAACGTACACATATTATCAGCGACAGCGATGACGCATACTGAAAAGTTTTTGGGCCTGCTGTTTCAGCGGCGGCGAACTCAGTATGATATTACGCTGGCTCTCACTGTACATTTACAAGTGATCGATTTGTCTGAAATTGTGTTTGAACAGCTAAGCGATGAGCGATCATTGGCGCAACGAATCTTGACAATGGAATGAACACGAGGATTGGGGGCGAACTATCATGGATACTATGAATATCATTTTTGAATCGCTTGTTATCGGCGCTTTGGTTGGATTTGGCACTGGCGCTGGCGCAGCCCGCATGTTTCATGCGCCGAATGTTCAAGGGATGGGGGCGTTTCGGACTTTGGGCGAACTTAATGCCTGTGAAGGCGATCCTCTATCTCATTTTTCCTTTGGCTTAGGTTTTTTCTTTAATTC
>DATMYT010000602.1:0-4281 GCA_035560855.1 Negativicutes bacterium
AGCCCAGCCGTCACCGCCGAACAGCCAGTGAGACCGTCTGACGAGGAAATCACGGTTTTGGTAAATGTCCGCTACAAGCGAATCTTTTTCTTTCAAGGGCTCCAACGCCGCAATCAGCCGATCTGCACGCTGCCGTGTGCCAGTACCCTGGTCCATATTGAGCAGCCAATCTTCGCAGGCCTGTCGGAATTCGTCGCCTAGATCCTGCTGCATTGCTTTTTCGAGCTTCTGCGCCAGTTGCTTGCGCAGTTGTTTCACGCCCAGCATCATCCCCAGGCCATATTCGGCGTTATCCTCAAACAAAGAATTGCCCCAGGCAGGACCATGACCCTGGTGATTTGTCGTGTAAGGAATGGACGGCGCGCTGCCGGCCCAAACCGACGAGCAGCCGGTAGCGTTGGCGACCATCATCCGGTCGCCGAACAGTTGGGTCACCAGTTTGGCATAGCCGGTTTCCAGGCATCCGGCGCAAGCGCCTGAGAACTCCAGCAACGGCTGCTCAAACTGGCTGCCTTTAACGGTCAATGAGCTGAACGGGTTCGCTTTCTGTGAGAGACTGAGGGCGTAATCCCACAAAACATCCTGTTCCATCTGACTGGCAAGCGGCTTCATTGTCAACGCCTTATCTTTCGCCGGACAGACTTCCACACAGTTACCGCAGCCGGTGCAGTCATTAACGGAAATCGCCAGACGGAACTGCATTTCTTTAGCGCCGATAGCCGGTTTGGTCAAAAATCCTGATGGTGCGGCTGTCATTTCCCCAGCATTAACCAAAATCGGACGTATGCTGGCATGCGGACAGACAAAAGAACATTGGTTGCACTGAATGCATTTTTCGACCTGCCACTCAGGCACGTTAATGGCGATCCCGCGTTTTTCATAGGCTGAGGTTCCTAGAGGAAAAGTTCCGTCCTCAAGTTCTTTAAAAGCGCTTACCGGCAACTTATCTCCATCCTGCCGGTTCATCGGAACCAGAACATTGTTGATGAACTGTGGCGCCGCCGCTTGTCTTTCACTGCTACAGGCGCAGTCAATCTTTGCCTGATCCGTCGCATTGTTACTCGCCTGCTTCCATGCTTCCGGAACCTCTACCTTGACAATCGCCTCTAACCCCTGACTGATGGCGGTATTGTTCATTTCGATGACTTTACTGCCTTTATTGCCATAAGCCTCGACTACCGAGTCCCGCAGGTATTGTTCCGCTTTGTCCAGTGGAATGATCTGTGCAAGTTTGAAGAAAGCGACTTGCATAATAATGTTGAACCGTCCGCCAAGACCGATGTCCTGGGCCATCTGCACCGCATTGATGGTATAGAACTGGATATTATTATCCGCAATAGAACGTCTCATGCTGCCCGGCAGTTTTTCACCCAGCTCCACGGTGGACCATGAAGTGTTGAGCAGGAAAATTCCGCCCGGTTTCAGACCCTCCAACAGGTCATATTTATCGACATAGGACTGTTGGGAACAGGAGATGAAGTCCGCTTTGTTAATCAGATACGGCGCTTTGATTTCCTTATTGCCGAAACGCAGGTGAGATACAGTGATTCCACCGGATTTCTTCGAATCATAGGCAAAGTACGCTTGGGCGTACATGTCGGTTTTATCGCCAATGATCTTGATGGCGCTCTTATTGGCCCCCACTGTGCCGTCGGCGCCCAGCCCCCAGAATTTGCAGGCTTTTGTGCCCGATGGAGTGGTGTCGATGTCTTGCCCCAGCGGCAGGGACGAATGGTTGACATCATCAACGATGCCCACCGTAAAGTGATCTTGTGGCTGCGCCAGGGACAGGTTGTCAAATACCATCCGGATATGTCCAGGGATAATATCCTTGCCACCGACGCCACAACGTCCACCGACGATCATTGGCTGGCTTTCATTTCCATAAAATGCGGTTTTTACATCCATATAAAGCGGCTCAGCCTGGGCGCCCAGTTCTTTGGTTCGGTCCAGAACTGCGATCTTCTTTACGGATGCGGGAATACCGCGAAGGAAATGGGCCACAGAAAACGGCCGATACAGATGGACCGTGAGCAAACCAACCTTCTCGCCTCTGGCATTAAGGTAATCCACGACTTCCTCAATCGTTTCACACATCGACCCCATGGCAATAATCAGGCGATCAGCGTCCGGCGCACCGTGGTAGTTGAATAGGGAGTACTTCCGTCCGGTAAGTTTGGCGATCTCCTCCATATATCCTTCTACAATCTTAGGCAACTCATCCCAATAATGGTTGGAAACTTCTCGTTGCTGAAAGTGGATGTCCGGGTTCTGGACTGTGCCGCGCAGCGCCGGATGGTCCGGGTTGAGTCCACGGCGGCGGAATTCATTCACTGCGTTGCTATCCAACAGTCCGGCCAGTTCCTCATATTTCAACACTTCGATCTTCTGCACTTCATGGGAAGTCCTGAAGCCATCAAAAAAGTTCAGAAACGGTACCCGGCCTTTGATGGCCGAAAGATGAGCGACCGCGGCCAAGTCCATCACCTGCTGCACGCTGCTTTCAGCTAACATCGCAAAGCCGGTCTGGCGTGTCGCCATGACATCGGAATGGTCGCCAAAAATACTGATGGCGTTAGCCCCGACCACACGGGCGCTGACATGGAACACCCCCGGTAAAAGTTCACCGGCGATTTTGTACATATTGGGGATCATCAGCAGCAACCCTTGGGATGCAGTGTATGTTGTCGTCAAAGCGCCTGCCTGCAGCGATCCGTGAACCGCGCCGGCGGCCCCTCCCTCAGACTGCATTTCCACCACCTGTACGGTCTGGCCGAAAAGATTCTTTTTCCCCTGCGCCGCCCATTCATCTACATGTTCGGCCATATTGGAGGATGGCGTGATCGGAAATATTGCGGCTACATCAGTGAACGCATACGAAATGTACGCGGCAGCCGTATTTCCATCCATCGTTTTCATTGATCGGTTTTCATTCTTCATCCAGTTCATCCTCCCACGTTTTTTGCTCTATTAAAAACACTTTGTTACGTGCCTTTTCTTTTGGCCCACGCTATTTAGATATTAGATCGTGTCCATGTTGAGCACGCAGGCGATCATCAGTTTCGCTCGTTCAAACAACGTATCAACAATGGCAAATTCCTCCGGACTGTGATTGCGTCCGCCTTTCACGCCCATTGAACACACCGTCGGAACGCCAGCTATGATGCTATAAGCGGAATCTGAAGCCCCACCCACATATTTTGCATAGGGAGTACCGAAGCCGTTTTCTTCCGATGATTTTTTGACTAACTCAAACAGCTGTAGAACGCCCTCGGTCGTTTTCATCGGCTTGATTCCTTCCATAAAGACAACCTGGGTTGTTGTCCCATCGACATAAGTCTTGGCCCCAACCGACTGGAGCTGTTCAAGAATCCAAGGCAAGTCATCCGGGTCCTTATAACGCACATCAATATCGATTTTTGCATAGTCGGGAACAGCCGTGGACGTCTTCCCACCTTGCATGACTCCCACATTGAAACTGATTCCCTTCTCCCAGTCCGTCAATTTTTGAACATCAATAATCTTATGGGCGATCTCCAAAATTGCGCTCCGACCATTTTCCGGATCATTCCCGGCATGCGCCGCCACACCTTTCACCTCCAGCATAAACCGGGCCACACCCTTACGCCCGACTACGATCCCATTATCGACAAATCCGGTTTCCGTGTTGAACGCCGCTGCATAGCCCTTTGCTTCTTCAATGAAAACGTCAGGCGCGTTGGATTTGGCGTGCAACACCTCTTCGTCGCCAGCTAAAACGACTTTAATGGGACGCGAGTTGTACCCAATAGATTTCAACGCCTTTATAACATAAAGAAACGCAACGATGCCTCCCTTCATATCGAGGACTCCCGGTCCATAAGCCTTACCGTCCGTAATGGTGAAAGGTTTCTTGGCAATGGCGCCTGCTGCAATCGCAGTATCCATATGACCCATAAAAATGATTCCCGGCTTGGAACCTTGTTCGCCCACCTCTGCGATCAGCATGTTGCCTGCATTTTCAAATTCAACTGCACGGGAAACAGCCCCTACCTCATCAAGCACCTTTTTGAATCTGGCGGCAACTGCATCAATCCCCGGTTTTTCGTGTGGACCGCTCTCCATATTGACTACTTCCTGCCACAATGACACCATCTCTTCCCGCCTGTCGTCTACAAACTGAAAAGCCCTCTGTTTTTGGTTCATCTCGTTATCCTCCTTCATGCGCTTAAACACTGCGTGAACACCAGAAACATTCTATAAGTAAGGGTTATACCCGGGGGCGATTGCAATCCACAAAGG
>DATMYT010000603.1:0-2197 GCA_035560855.1 Negativicutes bacterium
AGTAAGATTATGTAGTGTTCTTTTGTCTCCAATTAGTTAGAACAATATCCGTCCGATATGAAAACTTAGGCTCCCCAATACAACTGCCGAGATAACGCTTCCCAGCACGCCATATAAAACGATACGCCAATCCTTCGTCTCCTGATACATTGTAACCAAGGTCGTCACGCAAGGAGTATAAATCATATACACCAACAAAAAAGTAAATGCCGTTAACGGGGAAATATTGTGAATCAGGATTTCAGCCAGATTTCCAGAGTCCTGCGCCGCGTGGTAAATGATACCCAAGCTCGACAGTACGCTTTCCTTCGCCGCAATACCAAACAGCAATGCAACTATAAGTTGCCAGTTAAGCCCCATAAGGCTTCCTACCGGCTCCAATATTTGTCCGATACGCGCGATATACGTCTGTTCAAACGGGCCGACGGGAAACTTTGAAAGGCACCACATCACGACTGATGCTGCTATAATGACGTTGCGAATTCGGTGCACGAAATTTAGCGTCATTCTCGTCGCAGAAATCGTCAGGCTTTGTACTGTTGGCTTCTGATATGGCGGCAACTCCATCATGAATGAACTTTCGCCGGATCGGGGTATAAACAAACTTACAATATACGCCACCAGCACCATCAAGGCCAGACTGATGCCTAGCAACGCCAGCATAACCAATGTGGCGGATGTAGATACAAAAAAAGCTGACACCAAAAACACCATAACGCCCAGACGTGCCGGGCAAGGTGCATAGGAACTGACCAAAATCGCAACAGTTCTGTCGTATCGACTCGATAAGATACGAGACGCCAATATGCCGTTAACATTACAACTACAACCAAGCACCAAAGGCAAAAAAGTCTTACCGCTCATCCCCATTGCGCTCATGATTTTATCGGCCAAGAAAACAACTCTAACCATATAGCCGCTGTCTTGGATCAGCGTATAAAACAGGAAAAACATCGCCATCTGAGGCAGAAATCCCATGGCGGCACCGACACCCTTCATAATGCCGTCCACGAACAAGTCAGCAAGAAGCACCGGCATATTCCATGACACCAACCATTTACCAATTAGTTCTCCCGCAATGTCAAAAGCTTCGACAATCCACTCGGAAACAGGTCGACTGACAGCGAAGGTAAGATAGAACATCAAACCGAACACTATCATCAGGATGGGTCCACCCCACACCGGATGCAGCGCCCATCGGTCAATTCGGTCCGATAGTGTCTCGCCTGTCGATCTTTTGGTCGTAATGCGGGCGGCTATGTCTTCCGCCACATTATAGCGAGTACCAATGATTTCACTTTGCATTGCATCGCTTTTAGCTTCCAATTGCTTAAGCAACGTCCAACGTGCGCTCCCTGCGGCATCGTCGTCGTTGACAGTACCCTTAAGCGCAGTCAAAGCCCTCTCGATTTTTTCCCCGTACCGGATGGCATAGCTGCGTCGCGGTGCAACGGGATCGGCCACTTCGATCACCGTGCTGAACAATTCTTCTGTATTTAGTTGGCCCTGGGACACTTCCGGCGTCACCGGAACCTGTAGTTCCATTTCAAGCCGATCATGAAATACAATAACATCTTGTTCCAAAGCTGCATCAACTTTATTGAGGATCACCATGACATGGTGATAACGTTCCAAGGTCTCCAGCAGAAGATACAAACCTCGTTCCAGGTTCATCGCATCCAAGACCACCATAACAACATCGGGCGCTTCTTCACGCAAAAAGTCATTCACCAGAATTTCTTCTGAAGAATGACTGCCAAATCCATATATTCCGGGAAGATCCGTAAAATGAAACTCCCTATTGCGATAGTGTACTGCCATCGTGCAGACTTCTGTAGTTTTTCCGCACCAGTTACCGATGATCTGGCTTGCGCCGGTTATGGAATTAAAAAGAACGCTTTTCCCTACATTTGGATTGCCGATAATGGCGATGCTAATTGGTCGGGTTGTGTTTTCTTTCACTCAGCAGATGCCACCCTTATCTTCTGACATTCATCACGCCTCAACAGCATGCGGGTTCCCCGAACCTTGATTTCCAAAGGGTCAGCCATGGGGGCGCGACGGACAATTCGCACCCTTGTTCCCGGTGTAAAACCCATCTGCAACATTCGAGTTTTTTGCGCCTGAGAACCGGTGACGCCAGTAATTTTCATTTCCTGTTGTTCAGCGGCGATATCTAATGTAATTTCTTTTCCCA
>DATMYT010000604.1:0-3040 GCA_035560855.1 Negativicutes bacterium
TGCATAAACCCACCATTCTTTTTTTGGACGAGCCGACAGGCGGCGTCGATCCGCAATCCCGACGCATGTTTTGGGATATTATTTATGAATTGGCTGCCGGCGGAACGACCATCATGGTTACGACTCATTTCATGGATGAAGCGGAACACTGTGATGAAATCGGATTTATTTTTGAAGGGAAATTGATTGCGTCGGATACGCCGACCCATCTGAAACAACAAATCCCCGGACGGTTGATGCAGATTCGGACGGGTGATCCCATGGGACTGTTGGCGGAGTTGGAACAAAAACGGCTGCCGCTTTTGGATGCTTATGCCCACGGCGCCGCAATTCATGTTCGAGTTCAGGAAACGGATGTGACAGCGTTTGCCGGATATCAGGTCCAGATGATTCAGCCTTCGCTGGAAGATGTATTTGTTCATTATGTCAAAGAAAAACGGCAGGAGGTGGCGGCATGATTCGCCTCAGGGCCTTGTTGCTGAAAGAATTTATCCAGATGCGCCGGGATCGGCTGACCTACGGCATGATGATTGGGCTCCCGATAATTCAATTATTGCTGTTTGGGTTTGCGATCAATACCGATGTGAAACATTTGCCTACGGTAGTGTTCGATCAGTCTAACTCTGTGGAAAGCAGGGATCTGTTGGAATCGTTTTCGGCCAGTGGCTATTTTGATATCAATTACAATGCAAAAAGTTTCAAAGATGTAAATTCGCGGATCGATGATGGAGACGCCAAAGTGGGTGTGGTGCTGCCGCCGGATTTTGCGGAACATGTTCGGGGTGGGCGAACCGCCTCGGTACAAGTCATAGTGGATGCGACGGACTCTATGGCGGCTTCGTCCGCTATCGCGACAGCACAGACTATTGGACAGCTGCGTTCGCAGGCGATTGTGACCCGAAAGCTGGAAAGTGTGACAGGCAGGCAGACGGGGCTGCCTTATGATATTCGGATCCGGCCCTGGTACAATCCGGACTTTGTTACTGCTTTTTATATGGTGCCAGGCATTATGGGGATTATTCTGACCATGACCATGGTAATGATCACTTCAATGGCGATTGTCAGGGAACGTGAGTTGGGTACGTTGGAACAACTGATTGTGACGCCGATGAAATCTTATGAACTGATGCTGGGGAAAATTATACCGTATGTTTTTGTCGGATTGGTTCAGGCAGGAGTAGCCCTGCTGGTCGGTATTGTTGTGTTTGATCTGCCGATTCGGGGCAATCTGATCGAACTGTTCCTCTATACGGTATTGTTTATCGTCGCTTCGCTTTCACTGGGAATCTTAATTTCCAATTTTTCCAAAACCCAGATGCAGGCGATGCAACTATCTTTCTTTGTTTTCATGCCCAGCGTTCTATTATCGGGATTCATGTTTCCACGGGAAGCAATGCCGGAATTCTTTTATCAAGTTGGAAAAGTATTGCCCCTCACGTTTTACTTGCAGATTATGCGGAGCATCGTACTTAAGGGTGTGGGGATAAAGGCGCTGTGGCCGCAGGTAGGGGCCCTGTTGATCTTCATTTCCATTGTATTGACGATCAGTGTGACGAAGTTCAAGAAAAAACTGGCCTAAGAATTGTCACAGTTTGTTCACAAATTTGTCATGAAACTGAGATATTTGGCTGCTATTATGGAAGAATATTAGTGGCCGTGAAAAGAAACGGCGTTGAGAAGCCATTTTTACTAAAACGTAAGGAGAGAACTGTTTATGAATGTAAAAAAAAGACTGCGCATTTTTGCAGCCTGTTTATCAGTGAGTATGTTGTTATCTGTTTCGACCGTCTTCGCTGAGCCTGCGACATCAGCGATAAAACCAACAGAGTTGACGCTGGATCAAGCCGTTACTATGGCGTTGACCAATAATCCGAGCGGGAAGATCGCCGTATTCGACTATGAAGCCGCCAAAGGGGCGTTGACAGCCGCCCGGTCCTACCGCTGGCCGACTATCAGTGGAACGCACAAGGACTCATGGACATGGTCCGGTGAAAAGTATAACCAGAAATACAGTCTCGATCCCAACTACGTCGCGGACCAATATTCCAACGCGCTGACCCTTAGCTGGACCCTCTGGTCTGGAAATAAAATCGAAAGCCAGGTCAGCCAGGCAAAACTTAGTTTGGATTCCAATCAGTGGGGAATTGCAGCAGCCCGCCAACTGCTCAAATATAATGCTACCGAAGCCTATTTCAAACTGATGGCAGCGCGGGACGCCGTCAAACTAAGTGAAGAATCAGTGGAACGACTGGAAAGATACCTCAAGGATGTGCAGCTGCAATTTGATGTTGGAGTGGTTGCCAAAGTCGATGTGCTGCGTTCGGAAGTATCTCTGGCGCAGGCAAGGCAGACTCTCATCGAAGCTCGGAATACATATGACTTGGCTATGGCTAGTCTCAATAATATTATGGGCTTGCCATTAACTACAGAGTTAAGCATCAAGGGTGGTCTACCTTATGAAAAATTTGAGCAGGAGTTGGCTGCTTGTGTCGATGTCGCCTTGCGGCAACGCCCGGAAATCTTTCAATACACTGATGCCGCCAAAGTTGCTCAAGAGGCTGTTACAATTGCCAAGGCCGGTTATCTGCCAACGGTGTCGGCAGTAGCTCAGACCGGTTGGTATAATGACCAGTTTCCTGGCGGAAACAACTATAATTGGACCATGTATTTGACCACGAGCTGGAACTTCCTGGACTCGGGACTGACAGCTGGAAACGTAAAAAAAGCCGTGGAAGGATACAAAAAAGCGCAGGAACAGTTGAAACAAACCGTGGACAGTACGCGGTTGGATGTTCGTTCCACTTACTTGAGCTTGAAATCTTATGAGCAGAGCATCCAGACAAGTGGCGCATCCGTAGGATTGGCGGAAGAAGATTACCGTATCAAGGTGATTCGCTACAGTGCGGGAGTTGGAACTAACCTTGACGTACTGGATGCGCAGGTGTCGCTGACTACGGCCAAGAACAATTACCTCCAGGCAATGTACAATTACAACAACTATCGGGCCAAGCTTGATAAGTCCATGGGCGTACCTGTGAAC
>DATMYT010000605.1:0-2572 GCA_035560855.1 Negativicutes bacterium
AATTTAAACAACATTTATGATGTTGCAAAATGTAGTGAAAAGGGGGCTTCGAATAGAAGGCGTATAATGAAAAAAACGAGACTGCGCCGATTCGTACATTTCAGCACAGTCTCGTAAAACAAGATTTAATAGCATGTGTAGATAAACTGTCGATGGGTCAGACGCTCTCCAGCGACTCGATGACAGGCGGCAGGAAGGGGTTTGGCGATTCCAGCACTTCAGTGGGCAGCCCCATCTTGTCCATCAATTCGATGAGGGGCGTCGGATCAAGTTCTTCGACATTCACCATGCGTTTGACATTCCAGTCGCCGCGGGCGACTAAGATGGCGGCGGCTGTCGCAGGAACTCCGGCGGTATAGCTGATGGCCTGGGACTCGACTTCTTTGTAGCATTCGGCATGGTCGCAAATATTATAGATGAAGATGTCTTTGAACTGGCCGTTTTTGGTTCCCCGTATATAGTTGCCAATGCAGGTCTTGCCGGTGTAACCTTTGGCCAGGGAAGAAGGATCAGGCAACAGGGCTTTCAGTACCTTGAGAGGCACGACTTCGACGCCTGTGTCGAGCTTGACCGGAACTTCTGAAGTCAGCCCTATATTCGACAACACCTTGAAAACGTTCAGATAGTGATCGCCAAAGCCCATCCAGAAGCGGACGGAGTTGGCATTCATATTTTTCGAGAGGGAATGCAGTTCATCATGACCGGTCAGGTATACCGGTTGGCTGCCTACCACCGGGAAATCATAATCCATCCGGATGGAGTGAACCTTCTGCAACACCCATTTGCGGTCGATCCAGGTCCAGACTTTTTTGAACTCGCGGAAGTTGATCTCCGTATCGAAGTTGGTGGCGAAATATTTGCCGTGGCTGCCGGCGTTGACATCCAGAATATCGATGGTATCAATCGTATCAAAATAATTCTTTTTCGCTAGAGCGCACCAGGCGTTTACTACGCCAGGATCGAAGCCGATGCCCAGAATGGCGGTCAGTGCATTGGCCTTGAAACGATCTTTGCGTTTCCACTCGTAGTTGCCGTACCAGGGTGGCTCTTCGCATACTTTGTCAGGTTCTTCATGAATTGCGGTATCCATATAAACGGCATTGGTTTCCAGGCAAGCTTCCATTACCGACATATTGATAAAAGCTTGGCCAACATTAATGACAATTTTCGACTTGGTATCCCGGATCAGATCGACCAGGGCGGGAACGTCAAGAGCATTTACCTGACGCGAATAGAGCTTGCGAGAGGGGTCTTTCATGTGCTTTTTTCGCATCACGCTTTCGATGATTGCTTCACATTTTTTCCGCGTGCGCGAAGCGATGCAGATATCCCCCAGAATATCATTGTACATGGCGCATTTGTGGGCAACTACGTGCGCCACCCCACCGGCGCCGACAATTAATACGTTTTTACGCATTTTACTCCTCCTCTGCCTTCATCCGTATGATCAGGACAAATTGTCCAGGAAATCGCTGTAATCAAACTCGCGCAAAATCTCAATCGTTCCATCCAGTCTGCGGACTACTATGGAAGGCATCTGCAAGCCATTAAACCAATTTTTTTTCACCATTGTATAGCCGGCTGCATCCGCGAACCGGATTTCACTGCCGATCTGCAGCTTTTCACTAAACTGGAAGGAGCCGAAGACGTCTCCAGCCAAGCAGGAACGACCGGCTACCATATATTTGTATTGCGCATCAGCGCCTGTTTCCACTTTGGCTGACAGGCGATAGATCAAAAGATCAAGCATGTGAGCTTCCACAGATGCGTCTACAATGGCGACATCCATTCCGTTGTGCACCACATCCACCACACTGGTGACCAGTTCAGCACAACCGGTGATGGCGCTTTCGCCTGGTTCCAGATAGATCTGTACGTCAAATTCGGCTGCGAAGTCCGCCAGCTTTTGGCTGAACTTGTCTACCGGATAGCCTTCCTTGGTAAAGTATAGGCCGCCGCCCAGACTGACCCATTCCATTTGATGCAGGACTTCGCCGTAACGTTCGCCGATGTCGTTCAGCTGTTCTTCGAAGGCTGTAAATTCGTCGTTTTCACAGTTGAAATGAAACATGAGTCCGCTGATGCGTGAAAGCTGTGCGGTAATCTCGTCCAGATCCGAGACGCCGAGGCGCGAATGTTCGCGCGCCGGATCGGCCAGATCAAAATGCGAATAACTGATGCCCGGATTGATCCGTAACCCCAGAGGAGTTGTTTTGGTTTTATCGTAGTAGGTTTCCAGCTGGGATGCCGAATTAAAGATAATCTTATCGGCATAGCGCGAGATCGCCTCGATATCGGAGGGGGAATAACCGACACAATACGCATGGGTTTCCTTGCCGAAGTTTTCAAAGCCCAGTCGAGCTTCAAAAAGTGAGCTGGAAGTGGTTCCGTCCATATAGCGCTGCATCAAATCGAATACGCCCCAGGTGGAAAAACACTTCAATGCAAGCAGCGATTTGGCTCCCGAAAGTCGCCTGACCTGCTGTATGATTTCCATATTGCGCAACAGTTTTTTTTCATCAATCAGGTAATAGGGGGTAGTAATGTTCATTCTTACGAAGCTCCTGTCATC
>DATMYT010000606.1:0-9556 GCA_035560855.1 Negativicutes bacterium
GGTTGAAGCAAACCCCGGCGTCCTTCTCAATTCTTAACGCAAAGAAGGTGAATGAAGTGGCATCCTACAGGGCATTAAGTTTTGATGAGTTGGATCTGAAGCGGTTGCAGGCGGAAAAAACGCGGCGCAATGCGTTGCAGGCGATGCTGTTTGTTTTCCCGGGTTTGTTGTTTCTGGCGGTTTTTACCTGGTGGCCGTTGGTGGAGACGGTATCCTTGAGCTTTTGGCAATGGAACATGGTCAGTCCGGTGAAAAAATGGCTGGGGCTCGCCAACTATCTGAACCTGACTTCAAACCGGGAATTCTGGCTGGCGCTGCGTCATACGTTCGAATATGTGGCGCTACTGCTCGGCTTGAATGTGATATTGCCCTATATTTGCGCGTTCGGGGTTGTCCGCGCCATTCGCAGGGGGCAGGATTTCTACAAGACAACGATATTTTTGCCGAGCATGCTGTCGCTATCGGTGGCATCGCTGATATTCCTCTGGATATTCAACCCGCTGGCAGGTCCGGTGGGTGAGGTGATGCGACGTATCGGACTCGACACGATTGATTGGTTGCGGTCGCCAAGCTGGGTAGTGGTGGCGTTGGCAGTGATTACGGCGTGGAAATGTTTCGGGTACAATTTTATTGTGCTGTTGTCGGGATTGATGGCGGTTCCCCGTGAACTGGTGGAAGCGGCCCGTCTCGATGGCATGACCAACCGGCAGTTGTTTCTAAAGCTGATGCTGCCGCTTAGTTCCTCGACGGCGCTGTATGTTGGGGTGGTAACGGTGGTGATGGGCTTGCAGTATGTGTTTGTGCCGATTCATATGTTGACGAACGGCGGCCCGGATCAGGGCAGCACCAATCTGGTGTTTTACATCTACCAGATCGCGTTCCAGTTTTTTCAGACCGGTCGAGCTGCAGCCTGCGCCGTGCTGACGATGATTATTTTTACCGTATTGGTGATTTTGCAGGGGCGTGTGGCGGAAAGGAAAGTCTACTATGAAAACTAACAGCACGGAATGGCTGTGGCACATTTTTCTGGGAACGGTGGTTTTGGGCTTGCTTTTCCCGTTGTTGTGGATGGTGTCGTTGTCACTCAAAACGACGGGGCAGATTTCGCTGCAAAATCCTCTGGAGTTGTGGCCTGCGCCGTGGACTTGGGAAAATTTCGCCTATGTTCTGTTTACCTCGGATTTTGGCCGCTATACATGGAATACATTTGTGATTGCAGCGGCGGTGACGGTCGGGAAAGTAGCTACCAGCCTGTTGGCAGCGTACGGCTTTACCCAGTTCCACTTTCCGGGCCGGGGAATGCTTTATTATGGTTGCGTTTTCAGCATGTTTATCCCTTTTGCCAGCATCATGATGCCCAATTATCTCTTGCTGGCGAAGCTGGGTTGGCTGAATACCTACTGGGCGGCCATTGTGCCGCACATCGCCGATGGAATGGGGATTTTCCTGCTGCGGCAAAGCATTCGCTCCATCCCGCGTGCGGTTCTCGATTCGGCAAGGATGGACGGATTATCGCACTGGAAGATACTGACTAAAATTGTGGTGCCGTTGATCAAACCGGCCATGGTGGCTTTGGCAATCCTCAGCTTCGTGAATTCCTGGAACGAGTATTTCTGGCCGATGCTGGTCATGAACCAGAAGTCTATGTATACATTACCGGTGGCTCTCAGCATGTTCGCCAATGTCGAAGGCGGCACCGAGTGGGGGGCCATGATGGCTGCAGCCACGTTGACGGCCTTACCGCCGCTGCTGTGTTATTTGCTGGCGCGGCGTCATATAGTGGAGACGTTTTTGCATTCCGGTGTCAAGGGATAAAAAACAAAAAAAGTAAGGAGGGAATGAGCATGGAAATGGGCGAGATCAAGCTGTGTAATGTAGCGAAAACTTATGGGACCCAAGTGGCGGTCGAGGATTTTTCCCTGACCATTCCGGCGGGAAAACGAACGGTGCTGCTGGGGCCGTCCGGCGGCGGCAAAAGCTCCGTGTTGCGGATGATTGCAGGATTGGAAGAAATCACCGCCGGGCAACTGTTTCTGGGAAATCAGTTGGCAAACCATATTGAGCCGGGAGATCGAGGCGTGGCGATGGTTTTTCAGAATTACGCGCTGTACCCGCATCTGAGTGTCTGGGACAATGTTGCCTATGCGCTGATGAACCGGAAATTGAGTCAGGAAGATATCGGAACTCGGATTCAGCAGGCGCTGGAGGTTCTCAAACTGAACGGCTATGAAAAACGCATGCCGCGCGAACTGTCTGGCGGCCAGCGGCAACGGGTTGCACTGGCGCGAGCGCTGGTGAAGGAAGCGCCGTTCTTTTTGCTGGATGAACCGCTGTCAAATCTTGATGCGCAATTGCGGACCCATGCCCGGACCGAGCTGGTGAAACTGCATGAGTGGATGAAGACGACCATGGTCTATGTGACGCATGATCAGGTAGAAGCGATGACCGTGGGGCAGTATGTGGCCGTGATTCACGAAGGTCGGCTGCAGCAGGAAGGGACGCCGGAAGAAATCTATCAATACCCCGCCAACACTTTCGTGGCGTCTTTCATCGGCAACCCGTCCATGAATCTGCTGTCGGGAACGCTGATGGGGGACCGTTTCCTATTCGCAGGAGGCGCCATTCCGCTCAGCAATCGGGTCCTGTCAGGAATGGATGCGCATCAGGGACAGGAGATGATCGTCGGCATTCGTCCGGAAAATGTGCGGTTGACTACAGATCCGGGGATATCAATGCTGGAACTGCCGGTGCGCGTGGAACGGGTGGAAAACTGGGGACAGCAGCGCATTCTCTCCGTCGGCATGGGCGAGACGCAAATGCTGGCGGCAGTGCCCGCAGATCAGGTATTCGCAGCAGAAAATCTGCGTTGGCGAATCGACGAGAGCAAGCTGCGGTTTTTCCGTGGCGCTGACGGAGTAGCCCTGACTTTGCCGCAAACAATGACCCAAAAACAGGAGGTGGCGTAATGTTAAAACAGCATAATGACGCGATGGTCGTGGCTTCATCGATTGCATTTTCCTCGATTGACTCGATGCGTCCCGTATTTGAACAAGGTATCGGCGTGGAAGTGTTCATGGATATGCCCAATTGGTATGATGAAGTGGTTGTGGAAAATTCCTTGAATCGTCTTGTGCAAACTTTCGGCTTGATTCCCCTGTCGTTTCACGCTTCGATGGGAGATGAGCTGGATTTGAGCGAGCCGTTGGGGTCGGCTCCCCAACAGAAGGCGTTGGCGACGTTTCACCGGACTCTGGCCATGGCGGGTCGTCTGAGCGCGCTGCACATGGTTATCCATACTCACGAGCATCACAAATTGATCCCGGACGATGTTCGCCCGGTGTATCAGGAACGGGTCAAGCATTCGTTGACACAGCTTGGAATTTGGGCCGATCAATGGGGCGTCGAGGTGCTGGTGGAAAATATCGGCACGGCAGCCACGGGAACGTTGCTGTTCCGCGAGCAGGAATTTATCGATCTGTTTGATGAGATTCAGGGGATTAACGCGCTGGTCGATGTAGGTCACGCATTCCTCAACCGATGGGACATTCCGGATGTGCTGCGGCGGCTCGGGCCGCGGGTGTCGGCGTTGCATCTGCATGACAACCACGGACTCAACGACGAACATTTGCCGATCGGCAAGGGCCGGTTACCGTGGGACGCCATCGGCGAAGCGGTTCGCAATTTGGCGACGACGCCGACCTTGGTGCTGGAATATGAAACCGTCAAGGACGGCAAGATTATGGAAGAATTACTGGACGGGGAAGCCTTTGTCCGAAGCTGGCTGGAGCAAAAGACGAAGCTCGAACACGCCGGGTAACCATGCGATTATCCATAATAATAGAAATGGGGCTACAGGAGAACTTGTTGACAAGTTGCCTGCAGCCCCTGTTTTATTGTTGTTAAGCTTGGCTCGTCGCGGCGAGAAAATTGCCCAGCAAGGTGGTTCCTTCAGGAGTCAGGATCGACTCGGGGTGGAACTGGACTCCCTGCACATTGAACTGCCGATGCTTCATGCCCATGATCAGGCCTTCGTCGTTGGTCGCCGTCACTTCGAAGCAATCCGGCAGGGTGGAGCGATCAACGATCAGTGAATGATAGCGTCCGGCTGTGAAGGGTTGAGGTAGGTTGGCGTAGAGCCCCTGGCCTTCGTGCCGGATCAATGCGGTTTTTCCGTGTACCGGCTGCGGCGCGCGGATTACGTTTGCGCCAAACGCATCGCCGATGACCTGGTGCCCGAGACAAATTCCGAGGATGGGCAGCTTTCCCGCAAACCGGGTAACGGCCTCTCGGCTGATTCCGGCGTCATCGGGTGTGCCGGGCCCCGGAGAGATAATGATGGCTTCATAGTGAGCGGCCGCAATTTCGTCCAGGGTGATTTTGTCATTGCGCACGACTTGCAGCGGACGACCGAGGTTGGCGATGGCTTGATATACGTTGTAGGTAAATGAATCATAATTATCGATGAGCAAAATCATGGCTCAGTTCCCTCCCAGCACTTGAAACAGTACTTTGGCCTTGTGTTGGATTTCCTGATATTCCGTGGACGGGACCGAATCGGCTACAATGCCGCCGCCGGTCTGGATCGTCACTTTGTCGCCATCGATGCTGAAAGTGCGGATGGTGATGCAGGTGTCCATGTTGCCGCGAAAATCGAAATAGCCGACAGCGCCAGCATAGGGGCCCCGGCGTTCCGTCTCCAGTTCGTTGATGATTTCGATGGCTCTGATCTTGGGCGCGCCACTGACCGTTCCGGCCGGGAAGCACGCTGCCAGTACGTCGGTCGCCGTATGTTTGGGGTCGAGAGTTCCGTTTACTTCCGACACGATGTGCATGACATGCGAGAAGTTTTCCACTTCCATCATTTTGGTGACTTTTACCGTGCCCGGCAGGCTGATCCGGCCGATGTCGTTGCGGCCAAGGTCCACCAGCATGGCATGTTCGGCGCATTCTTTTTCATCGGCGATCAACTCCGCCGCCAAGCTTGCATCTTCGGCGGCATCTTTGCCGCGGGGGCGCGTACCGGCGATGGGGCAGGTAAATACCTGACCGTCCTGCAGCTTGACGAGCATTTCCGGGGAAGCGCCTACCAATTGCCGTTGGCCGAAATTAATGTAAAACATGTAAGGCGAGGGGTTGATCCGGCGCAGACGGCGATACAGGGAAAAAGGTTTTTCCGTCAGCGGGCGGCGGAAAGGATTGGAAGGTACGACCTGAAAGATATCGCCGGCAGCGATGTGCTCTTTGGCCCGCAGCACATTATTCATGTAGTTCTGACGGATTTTTTCGGCGTCCTGCGGCGGGATCGGCGCCAGTGGCGTAGGGGCCGGTTCGTCGGACGGAAGCTGCAGGGGGCTTCGGAGTAACTCACTGATTTCCTGGATTCGAAGGGCCGCTTGCTCATAAATTTTGGCGTGTTCAGTTTCCGAGCCGCCTGATATTTCCGCCAGATAGATCAATTTGGCGGAATGCGTCAGATGGTCCATTGCAATGATCAGGCGGCAAAACATGTATTCGCCGAGGACCATGTCGGCAGGGACCTCCATGCCGCGAATCCGTTCCCAGGTGGACACGGCCTCGAAGCTGAGATAGCCGACGGCGCCGCCGCTAAAAGGCGGCAGGCCCGGCAGGTCGGCGAACGAGAACCGGTTCAGGATGTCTTGCAGTGCTTTTAGGGGCGGTTTTTTTATGGACTCGGTTCCGGCGGCGCTTTTTAGTTCCAGTCCGGCTTTGTGTGCTTCGATCATTAGAAAGGGTTCGACGCCGATAAAAGAGTACCGGCCAAAGTTTTTGCTGGTTTCGGCGCTTTCCAGCATGAAGCCGGGTTCATCGCCCACAATTTTATAGTATAGCGATACCGGCGTTTCCAGATCTACAGGTAAATCCGTATAGACCGGGATGAGGCTGTGTTTTTCGGCGAGCTGGAGAAAATCGGCTTTATTTGGCGACAGTTGCATGGGGTGCAGCCTCCCGGTCAAGCTCCTGCCGGATGGAACCAATCAGGTTCTTCACGGCGGAAACATCTTTTGTTTCAAGCAACTGGACCACGGCGCTGCCGACGATCACGCCATCGGCGTACCTAGCGGCTTCCTTCGCCGTTTCCGGACTGCCGATGCCGAACCCGATGGCTATGGGAAGGTCAGTGACGGCCCGGGCCAGTTCGACGGTGGGTGCCACAGCGCTGTAGTCGACGGAACGTACGCCGGTGACTCCCGTGTTGGAGACGCAGTAAATGAAGCCGGAAGCGTGTTGGCAGGCGAGAGCGACTCGTTCTGTAGTACTGGTGGGGGCGATGAAGGCGATGAGGTCCAGACCGTACTTGTCGCAGGGAACTTGCAGCATTTCGCTTTCCTCTGGCGGCAGGTCGGGCACGATGAGGGCGTCGACTCCTACTTCGCGGCAATCGCGGGCGAAGGCTTCCGGCCCGTAATGCAGGATAAGGTTGATGTAGGTCATGAAGGCCAGCGGTATCTGCGACTGGCTGCGAATCTGACGTACCAGTTCTATTGTTTTGCGGGTGGTAGTTCCGACGGCCAGGGAAGCGACGGCAGCTTTCTGAATGACTGGGCCATCCGCGATCGGGTCGGAAAAAGGAATGCCGAGCTCCACCAGGTCGGCTCCGGCAGCTTCCGCCGCCAATACGGCGGCTTGTGTGGTATCCATATCCGGATAACCGGCGGTGATATAGACGATGAGGCTTTTGCGTCCCTGCGCCTTGTTTGCTTTTAATTTATCAGCCAGAACAGACATCATAATCCCTCCAGTACTTTTGCTACTTGCTCGACATCCTTGTCGCCCCGGCCTGAGAGGCAGACGACAACGCTTTCATAAGAATGGGTGGTCGGCATCAGTTCTTCCAGATAGGCCAGTGCGTGGGAACTTTCCAACGCCGGGATGATTCCTTCGATAAGTGCCAGCCGCTGGAAAGCAGCCAGTGCTTCGGTATCGGTGACGGAAACGTATTTGGCGATCCCCGTTTCCTTGAAGAAGGAATGCTCGGGACCAACGCCGGGGTAGTCCAAGCCGGCGGAAATCGAATAAGCGGGGATGACCTGTCCGTCGGGGTCCTGCAGCAGGTAGCTCAACGCTCCGTGCAGTACGCCGGGACGACCGAGGGTGAGCGAGGCCGCATGCTCCGAGTAAAGGCCTTTGCCTGCGGCTTCAATGCCGATTTTTTGGATGGACGCGTCATCCTTGAAGGGATAGAAAGTTCCCATCGCATTGCTGCCACCGCCGACACAGGCGAGGACGTAGCGTAGCGGAGCGTCCGAGAAACTTTTGACCTGCTCTTTAATTTCGTTTCCAATGATGGACTGGAAATCCCGGACAATCATCGGATAGGGATGCGGCCCGACGACCGAGCCGATGATGTAGTGAGTATCGCGAATATTGGTCACCCAGTAGCGGATGGCCTCGCTGGTGGCGTCCTTCAAGGTGCCGGTGCCGCTGGTCACGGGAATGACTTCGGTGCCGAGCAACCTCATGCGAAAGACGTTCAGCGATTGGCGCTCCATATCTTCTTCGCCCATGAACACGCAGCATTCCAGTCCGAACAGTGCCGCAACGGTCGCGCAGGCGACTCCATGCTGACCCGCGCCGGTTTCAGCGACGATTCGTTGTTTGCCCATGCGTCGGGCGAGCAGCGCCTGTCCGAGCGCGTTGTTGATCTTGTGAGCGCCGGTGTGCAGCAAATCTTCCCGCTTCAGGTAAATTTTGGCTTTGCCGTAGTGTCGGGTCAGGTTCTCGGCGAAGTAGAGCAACGTCGGGCGACCGGCGTACTCTTTCAGATATCGGCTGAATTCCGCTTGAAATCCAGGATCGTCCTTGAGTTTCGTATAGAATTCTTCCAGTTCGTATAATGCAGGCATGACGGTTTCCGGTACGAACCGGCCGCCAAAGTTACCGAAGCGTCCTTTTTTATCTGGCATGTTGATTCCTCCCATTTCTAATTTCTGGTTTTGATAAAGCACGGGTTAGGGCGCTAATATCTGGGGCGCGTACCAGGCTTTCGCCGACCAGTACGCCTTTCACTTCGGCATCCTGGAGACGCCGGGCATCGGTTGCATCGTGAATGCCGCTTTCACTGATGATACGCCAACGGGGATCGCAGTGAGGCAGCAGTTGAAAGGTGTTGGCGATGTCGGTGGAAAATGTGGTCAGGTCCCGGTTGTTGATGCCGATTAGGGAAGCGGCGGTTTGCTTGACTCGTTCCAGCTCGGGCAGGCTGTGGACTTCCACCAGACAATCCATTCCCAGGCTGCGGGCCGTAGCGAGATATTGGTTCAGGTCGGCATCGCTCAGGATCGCCGCGATCAGCAAGATGGCATCAGCGCCAGCGGCGCGCGCCTCGTACACCTGATACTCGTCAATGATAAAATCCTTGCGCAGGATCGGCAGCGGGCTGACGGCCCGGACGGCGGCGATATCCTCCAGTTTTCCCAGAAACGGCGTGCTGGTGTGGACGGAGAGGGCGGCGGCGCCGTTGGCGGTAAAAATCTGTGCCAACTCCGGCACGGTGTGGGTGTTGCATAGGCGACCCTTGAAGGGGGAGGCCAGCTTGCATTCGGCAATAAGCGCCCAGTCGACAGCGGTAAGAGCGCGGCTGAAGGCGAACGTCCCCGGCTGAATTTGCAGGGAGTCCAGTGGGCGGGAAACCTTGCGTTCGGCAACCTGCTGCCGGATGGTATCGACAATCTGGTTTAGCATAATCGGTTCCTTTCTGCAGCCAACCGGGCCGCTGTGATGAATCGCTGGATTTTTCCTGAGTCTTTGACTCCGTCGGTTTCCACGCCGCCAGATACATCGACGCCGTCGGGGCGCAGGATGCGGATGGCGTCAGGCACATTTTCCGGGGTGAGGCCGCCGGCGACGATGAATTTCTGCCGGGGGCGTCCGATGAGGTTGCGGGTGGTCTCCCAATCAAAGGCAACGCCGGTGCCGCCGGCCTGGCCCGGGACGAAACTGTCTAGCAGCAGATATTCGGCAGGATAGTCGGTGAACATCATCGGCGTGACATCGTTTCCGATGCGCAGCGCACGGATTGCCGGACGGTTTAGCGCACTGCAGTATTCAGGGCTTTCGTCGCCATGGAGTTGGATGTAGTCGAGTCGGCATTTTTCGGCGATTTCCCGAACCAGAGGCAGCGGTTGATTCACAAATACGCCGACTTTGCCGGGTCTGGGAACCGCAGCGGCTATTTCAGCTGCCGTTGCCACGTCGATTTTGCGCTTGCTTTCGGCGAATATGAACCCGATCAGGTCGGCTCCGTATTGCTCAGCGGTTTGTGCCGCTTCGACAGAACGGATGCCGCAGATTTTGATGATCATGAAGGCATTCTCCTTATTGCAGGCTGAGTTCCCGCATTCGATCCAGCTTGGCGAGGGCTGCGCCGCTGTCGATACTTTCGGCGGCGATCTTCAGGCCGTCCTTGATGTCCTCTGCTTTTCCCGCCACCACCAGTGCGGCGGCGGCGTTGAGCAGCACCAGATCACGCCTTGCGCCTCGTGCGCCCTGCAGAATATTTTTGATGATGTCGGCGTTTTCTTCCGGTGTGCCGCCG
>DATMYT010000607.1:0-2300 GCA_035560855.1 Negativicutes bacterium
GGAAGCGTTGGAGGAGTTAAAAGCCCAAGGATTAATTGAAGGGAAATTTGGGCAGGGAACCAAAATCATAAATAATACCTGGTCCTTATTACTGGCGGCACCGCCGCCCAACTGGCAGAGTTACATAAATGCCGGTATCCATAAAGCCAATTTTCCTACTATCCAGATCATTAACAAGTTGGAATTTGCCGCGGGAATTACCCGGCTTAGTACCGGGGAAGTGTCGCCGGAACTATTTCCCGGCGAAATGATGAGAACAGTCTTGCGGAAGATCTCAGACCGCGTAAGCTCCTTAAACTATTTACAACCGTTGGGCCTGCCGGAATTACGGCAAACTTTGAGCCAGTACTTAACGAAGCATGGAATCCATGTGCCACCGTCGTGCCTACTGATTGTTTCCGGTTCATTACAAGCCTTGCAGCTTATTTCTGTCGGTATGTTGCAGCCCGGATCAACCGTTTTTGTCGAAATTCCATCCTACTTGAAATCGTTGCGCATTTTTCAGTCCGCGGGGATGAAGCTGGCCGGGGTTCCTATGGACCGTCGCGGCATTTTGCCGCAGCTGATTGCCAACAATAAGCCTTTGAACGATACAGCGCTATTATACACGATACCGACTTTTCACAATCCGACCGGCACGGTGATGTCGACTGAACGGCGGGCAGCTCTTCTGGACTGGTGCCAAAGCAATCGGTTGCCCATTATCGAGGATGATGCCTACCGGGAACTTTGGATAGATGAAATTCCGCCTTTGCCGCTAAAAGCAAAAGATCAGGCAGGAATGGTCCTTTATATGGGGAGCGTATCAAAATCCCTCGCGCCGGGGCTTCGCTTGGGATGGCTGGCCGGACCCGAGTCAGTGGTGGAACGTCTGGGCGATATCAAGATGCAAACCGACTATGGTGCAAGTTCTCTCTCCCAGTGGGCGCTAACCGAGTGGATACAAAGCGGTCTCTATCACGAACACCTCGCTATTTTGCGAAATCATTTACGTATCCGGCGCGATACGGTCTTGCATACGTTGGAGAACTATTATCAGGATATTGCATCCTGGAATATCCCGACAGGAAGTTTTTATATTTGGTTAAAACTAAACAAGAATATTTCCATCGATAATTTATTTGCGACGGCCCTTAATGAAAAATTATTGATCAATCCCGGCAGTATTTATGATTTTTCGAAAAATCAATATATCCGGATTTCATATGCCTATGATACTTTGGATGCGTTAAATAAAGGTTTGCGCAGGCTTGCGCAACTTATCAGAACGATGAGCAAGTAAGAGGTGTTGTCGTCCCAGACCTTGTTGCCGGTCGGCCGGCTTCAGACGGAAAAAACGGGATGCCATTTGACATCCCGTTTTTCTGATGATCTACAATTACCAGTTCGGGCCCTCTGGGCTGGGCAGCGGATGATGGCCATGCCTGCCCGCGTCGGGCTTGTCGCCGTGGATCTTCGCCAGATCTTGTTTAAGGGTCGTTTCGTTCACCCCCAGAGTTTGCGCAACATCGGACCAGGTGTTGTTAATCTTGCGCATCGCCAGGATGTCGCCAATCGGTTTGCTGGTGTTTTTCGCCAGTTCATTGGCTACGGCGATATCGCGGCTGCGATAACCTTGCTGCATAAGGTCGAGGCTGGTTTGTTTCGCAAGGCCGAGATTTTTTTCTAATTTGGTTGCGGCAATATCATGCCGGGTAGCTTGCATTCTTTCGGCGGTCACGCCTAATGTCTGAGCAACATCCTGCCAAGTGTTGTCATAAGTTTTGGCCGCCATGACCGCTTTCAGGGGCTGCCCGCTGGCTTTGGCCATGAATGACGCTCGGGCCAAATCGCGATAGGAAACGCCTTGTTGTTGGTAATTGACGACGTCGTCTTGATTGATGCCAAATGTCTCTGCCAATTTTTGAGAAATTTTGGCCGGATCGAAGTGCGGCCGTTGCATCGCATAGCCGGCGTTGACGCAATCGCCTCTTTCGGCCGCCAGAACGGCCAGAGGGGTCATGGCGCTTGCCAGAACAAAGGCCCCCAGTACTAAACCCACAACCGCGTTTTTGCCTGAAATCTTCATAAATTTTGCCTCCTCATATTTTCGGTCGCCGTCATTAACGGCTCCGGTCTTTGGTTTCTTAGACAACTTCATTATCAACGAAAAGTGTGACAATTTATCGACAAAATTAGGCGGTAAAGATAATTTTTTGTAAGTTTAACCAATCATCGCTAGGCAGGGAGAAAGTCCCGGGAACGGGTCGTGGATGATTAAAGGCCTGGATAACTTCCCCGGTCCGGGGTATGGATAATCG
>DATMYT010000608.1:0-6079 GCA_035560855.1 Negativicutes bacterium
ATACTATATAATGCCCATGGCAGAACCATTCCGAAATATCGGAACAGATTATGCATTTATGGAGGCCTCCCCCTAAAAAGAGGCCTCCGGCTAATGAATCCACGCCAAAAGCCAAAATGGCGTGAAATCGGGAAACCCGTAAAAAAAAGACAGCCTCCCGTCGCTGGAAGGCTATCTGGAACGACTGCTTGTTTGTCTAATAAAAATCCCGGCAAAAAATGCCGGGAAGAAGTTTAACACAGGAGCTGCGCCAAAATCCCCTCCCCATCGCGCGTAGGTAAAAGCGGTGATTGTCAGACAGGCAGTTCTCCTGGCTCTGGATCATAGCTTGCCCAAACCTTCCCAGGATTTTCATCCCAGTGGTGTGTGATGGGTTTGCTCCCCAATACAGTGGCGGGACCGCGCCGGCATTACACCGGACTTCCCTATTAAGCCCCGTAGGGCACCTATCCCGATATGAAATTGTCAAAAAGTTTTTACGGTTCGAATGGTAGCACAAGAATCTGGCACTGTCAACCGTTATTTGATCACATTTGCCTCAATCTCACCAACGACGCGTTCGATTTCTTCCAATTGTTTTTTTGTTTTTACAGAATTCTTAACCGCCACGCCAGTAACTAAAAAATCGGCCACAAACAAAGCGCCAATCTCTGAATGGTGAAACGCCAAACTCTCAAAAGCACACCCTAGAAACACATCAGACATTAAAGCCAATGGGGAAGAATATCCATCAGTGATTGACAGGATTTTCGCTTTTCTATTCTTAGCAACTCGCACAATTTCAACTGTCCGCCTGGCATAGCGAGGCAAACTGATGGCAATCACTAAATCAGTAGGTTGCAGGCGAGCCATCACCGCCTGAATCCTTCCCGTATCCGGCACTATTACTTCGCAATCGACGCCAAGGCGATTTAGCCCCTCATTTAGATAATTGGCTACGGCAAAACTGCCCCGGACGCCGATCACATAGATCTTTTGAGCTTCAAAAATCAATTTGAACGCTTGGTCGATATTTTCTTCAGATAAAAATCCCACCGTTTTACTGATGTTTTCTATCTGAAGCTTTGCACAGTCGATCAACAGTTTATTTTTGCCAAGTTTTTTCACGTTGGCTTCCAGTCGGTTGGGGGGAGAAACGCGGTCGCGCAATACTTCCTGCAGTTCTTTCTGAAACTGGGAATAGCCGGTATACCCAATGGAATACGCCAGCCGCATGATAGTAGCGACACTGACTCCGGTAAGTCCTGCCAGTTGCTCAATCGTAAGAAAAGCGGCTTCCGTGGGGTGTTTTAAAATGTAATCTGCTACTTTTCGTTGCAAGGGAGTAAAGTTTTCAATTTTGTCTTCCAATGCACGCAACGCACTTTTCCCCAACGGCAAACGCCACCTTTGTCATAAATTCTTGCTATACCTGCATTATATGCGTTACGATCTGGAGTGTAAATTTTTTGTTACCAGCCCATCGTTTTCTTCAGATTGGTTTCCACATCTTTCATAAATGCTTTATAATCCTTGGAATCCATATAATGAATTTCCAGTCCCATTTTTTCCATCTCGGCAATATGTTCCGGGTCTGCCAAGATTTTCTTGAAAGCGGCTTCCAGTCGTTTCACTGCTGCCGGGTCCGTGTTGCCGGGACTGGCGAAACCGCGCAAAGCAAAGGCATTTACATCAAGTCCGGCACTCTCAAACAAGGTTGGCACATCCGGCAGAAATTTTGACCGTTGCTTGTCCAACACAACTAAAGGACGCATCGTACCTTCCTTGGCCGCATTCCGAATGTCTCCGGCACCCATGGAAACGATGTCCACATGTCCTCCCATGGCTGTTGTCAGTGCTTCTGATACGCCCGTGGTATGAACCGCTCTCATTTTATAGCCCAATTTTTCGAGTGCGATGAGAGCAATATGATGCTGTGTGTATACCCCCGAAGTAGCTACCGTTACTTTTCCAGGGTTGGCTTTTACATACTCCATCAGTTCCTTGATGTTTTTGTACGGTGAATCCGGTCGCACCGCCCAGGCGGTCACGTCCCAGACATGATTAGCCAGCAATGTGAGACTATCCAGATTCATATCCCGTTTATTTTCCGGATTCAAATAAGAAGTAATGAAGGTCATGTTCAATAATGAAAGAGTGTATCCGTCCGGTTTCGACTTAGCCATTTTGGTCCAGCCGATCCAGCCGGCAGCTCCGGTCACATTTTCAACCACAACAGGTTGACCCAATTCTTTCTCCAGCCGTTTGGCGGCCAACCTAGCGCCTACATCAGAGCTGCCACCGGCCGAATAAGGGACAATCAGGGTAATCGGCTTATTGGGATAGTTGCTCTCTGCGGCTGGTTTCTTGGCCGCCGGAGCCTGCCCTCCGCATCCGGTCAGAACGATTCCCAGTAAAAATGACCCCAGCAACATACAGAGCATTTTTTTCGCAGTCGTTTCCATCATTTCTCCCCCTTGCTTTTTTAAATTTCACTGTCGCCTTCGATGCCTTTATCTTTCGAGCCAAAATAGATACTTACCGCGATAATAGTAATGGCGATAATCAACAACGTTGCAGAAATCGGCCGCTGGAAAAAGCCCAGGAAATTGCCGTTGAAAATGGTCAAAGATTTCATCAGCGAACTTTCCAAAATCTTGCCGAGCACAAAGGTCAGCAGCACGGGGCCAAGCGGAAATTGCGCCTTTTTCATGAAATAACCCAGAATTCCGAATACCAGCATCATGCCGACATCAAACAAGCTGTTATTAATGCTGTAAGCGCCCAGAATCATAATAATCATTATATTGGGCAGCATAATTTTGAACGGTACCCGGGTGAGTTGGGCCCACATATTGGCCATTGGCAAATTCATGACCAACAGGATTGCGTTGCCAATGAACATGCTGGCAATAACACCCCAGACGAATTCCGGATTTCTTTGCATCAACGTCGGGCCGGGCGTCAATCCGTGCATGATAAAAGCCCCCAGCAATACGGCAATCGAAGGTGAGCTGGGAATCCCGAGCGTAAACAAGGGAATCAGCGCAGCGCCGGCATATGCATTGTTTGCAGTTTCCGGCCCCGCCACTCCTTCGATGGCCCCTTTCCCAAATCGGGAAGGATCATCGGCTATTTTTTTTTCGATGGAGTAGCTGAGAATTGTCGGAATCACTGAATTAGTTCCGGGAACCAAGCCGAGCAGTACGCCAATTCCACTGCCGCGTAGAATCGCTTTTAACGAAGGACCCCATTCTTCTCGTCGCGGCATCATATTTTGTATTTTAGGAATTTCTGCGGCCTGAGTATTCAAATTTTCTTCCGCAGTCATAAATATCTCAGAGAGGCCGAATAGTCCCATCGCCAGAGAAACAAACTCGATTCCGTCTTCTAAAGTTTCCTGTCCAAAAGCAAATCGAATGCTTCCTGTCAGCGGGTCCATTCCTACAAATGCCAGTGTCAAACCAAAGAGAGCGGCAATCAAACCCCGAACCAATGATTTACCCATCAGGCCAATCAGCAGAGACAGTCCGACCACCACGAGGGCGAAGTATTCCGGCGGACCGAACTTGAGCGCCTGAGATGCCACTAAGGGCCCCACGAGAATCAAGATAGCGAGAGCGATCATGCCCCCGATGAAGGACCCAATCGCTGCGACTCCGAGTGCGGTTCCCGCCCTTCCCTGTCTGGCCATTGGATATCCGTCCAGGCAAGTGATCAGAGAAGCTGATTCACCTGGTACGTTGATTAACACGGAGGTAATCGTCCCACCGTACATTGCGCCATAATAAATTCCGGACAACATGATGACCGCCGAAACCGGCTGCATGCCAAAAGTCAATGGCAACAGGAGAGCAGTGCCGGCAGTTGGCCCTAGTCCCGGCAACACACCGACAAACATTCCGAAGCTTACCCCTATCAGAGAATAAAGCAAATTCCATCCGCTACACGCCGTTTCAAAACCGTGCAACAAGTAGCCAAAGCTTTCCATATTGTCGCTCCTTTACCACCCAAATTCATTGACAGGTAACGGCACTGTCAGTACAAACCCGAAAATGAAGAACAATATGCCAGTCACGAGGAGGGAAAGACACAGGCCTCTCCGCCATGTATATCCCCGGGAAAACAGAATGAACAACATCGCTATGCTGGAGATCGTGAATCCTAAATAGGGAACAGTAACAATAAATAGAGCATAAGCGCCGATGCAGCTTAGCACGTTAATCAAGCCAGTCCCTTTGGGCAAAATATCAGCAAAAGATTGGTTGTTCTTTTTTAACGCCGCGACAAGATTTACCGCAGCCAAAACCACCATCATGCCGCTGATCCACAGCGGCAATAGGCCTGGACCCGGACCATATTCGCCATAATACTTCATGGATAACGCCAGCTGAAATATGATGGCGCCAAACAGGATAAAGAAACCACTGATGTATACTTCAAGGCTCTTCACTGGATGCCCCTCCCTCGTACTATTTACCGGCAATAGCCATCAATCACTTCGCACCCTCTGGCTTTTAGTTCCCGTTCGATCCAAGTTTTATCCCGTGTTCCCGCTTCAATGGCCTGAAAAATTTCCTGTTCTTTTTGAAACTTAGCTTTGGCTTTTATCAGAAGCCCCGGAGCATCCTGAGGAGTAATCACGACAACACCGTCCGCGTCACCCACAACAATGTCACCGGGGTTCACGACTACGCCGCCGCAGGAAATTGGCACATTGATTTCGCCGGGACCATCTTTATACGGTCCCTTGGGCGTAACCCCCGCCGCATATACCGGCATGTCCAGCTCACGCAGAGCTTCCGAGTCACGAACAGCGCCATCGACGATCACGCCCCCAAGGCCTTTCTTACGCGCCTCCCGCATCATGATTTCACCAGTGATCGCATTGACCACTTCTCCCTGTACATCTACCACGATCACATCACCGGGCTGAGCCATGTCAATCGCTTTGTGAAGCAGAAGATTATCTCCCGTACGCGTCCGCACGGTAAACGCCGGCCCCAGCAATGGTGTTTTGTTCATGGGCTTTACTCGGGCATCCATGCAGAAAAACCGGTTCATTTCATCCGCAATATTAGCTACCGGCAGGCCTTTGAAACTTTCCACCAGTTCTGCGCTCGGGCGGTTAATTTTAGTATAAATCCTAAATCCGACGTTTGACATTTCACTCATCTCTTTCTTTTTTTATTTTTTAACGTTCCGGTTCTTCCCACGCCTTCACGACCTGTTGCCATTCTTTCGGTGTCTTACCTCCGAATTTTTCCTTGATTTTCTTGCCAGCAAGCCAATTCAGCCGTTCCTGCGTGGCTCTGGACATAGTCGGCTGCACCTGAATACTCTCCATCATCTCCACGACATTCTCCATTTCATGCGCCCGTCGTTCCGCATGGACGGCACTACCGGTCACCAACCGGTTCATCGTTTCTTCAAATGAACAGGCATTCATCGTTGCCGCAATTGATTTTAAAACCAAGTGATCGACTTTCATCACGGAGGCTGCTTCCAACATCTCGACCAATAATGCCGGAAGACCTTTCATGAAAATGCTCCGCACCAGTTTGATCGCCGTAGCTTCGCCTGGAATATCGCTGACTTTTTCTAGATCCATGCCATAAGGCGACATGCGTTCCATGAACAAATCACTGCCATTTCCGCTGACCAACGTTGGAACCTTATTTTGATACAAGGTTAATGATCCCAGCATGGCTCCGTCCACGAACAATACGCCCGTTTCCTTGATTTCATCCCAAATTTGCCGCTTGGTTTCTGGTGAGGAAGCAGACACATCAGCGTAAATTGTTCCCTTTTTCAGAAGGCATTTTTGTTGCCGGGCTGTTTCCAATGCCTTTCCTCCTGGAACCGCCACGATAACGACATCCACATTATGCAGCACCTCCTGCGGTGTGGCGCACATGATCACACCTGATGCGCGGACTCTTTCAGCCACCAGCGCGCCATACGCGGAATGATTCTGCAACAGGTCATACGCTACTATTCCTTTTAGACCCGCTGCACCAAATCCTTTCGCCATTTCAAACCCGACTTCGCCAAACCCGATAAACCCAAGTTTCATCTTTTTTCCTCCTGTTTCTAACAT
>DATMYT010000609.1:0-4337 GCA_035560855.1 Negativicutes bacterium
TTACATACAAGGTAAGTAGTTGAGAAAATACCAGCCCGCCGACCACTGCTACGCCCATAGGTTGCCGTGCTTCCCCGCCGGTTCCATATCCAAGAGCGATAGGCAATGCGCCAAATACTGCCGCCAACGTCGTCATCATAATCGGCCGAAAGCGAATAATGCTGGCCTCATAAATAGCTTCCTCAGAAGATAATCCTTGCTTTTGTGCTAATTCAAGGGCAAAATCGATCATCATAATGCCGTTCTTTTTTACAATGCCAATTAACATGATGATTCCAACATAGGAATAAATATCAAGTTCCATTTTAAATAACATCAAGAAAATCAAAGCACCGGCGCCGGCTAGCGGCAATGCGGTCAGAATGGTAATCGGATGAATAAAGCTTTCGTACAGAATCCCCAATACCACATAGATGATAAAGACGGTAACACACAATAGAAAGCCCATATTGGCAAAGGAAGTTTCAAATGCGGAAGTATTGCCTTCGAACTTACCGGTAACTCCTGCAGGCAGGGTTTGCTGTCCGGTCGTGCGAATTTCATCCGCGGTAGTTCCCAAGGCATAGCCGGGCTTCAGATTATAGGTAATCGTGGCAGCCGGCATCTGTCCGCTATGATTCACGGATAAGGACGATAGAATTTCTTTGGGTTTGCCCAGATTTGACAGAGGCGACAAAGCGTTGGCATCGGTTTTTACATACAGGCGGTTGAAGATAGTCGGGTCGGTCCGAAAACTTTTATCCAACCCTAAATAAACATCATACTGGTTACTGGAAGTATAAATCGTACTTACTTGCCGATCAGCAAAAGCAGAATACATTGTTTCCTGAATTTTTTTGGCTGTAATCCCCAAGGAGGAAGCTTTATCGCGATTGATCTCCAGAATGATTTTCGGAGTCCGCAATTGCAAATTGGAATTGACATCTGTTAACCCCGGCATAGCCTTCATTTTAGTTTCCATCTCAGCAGCAGCCTGAGCAAGCGTCTCCAAATTAGGACTGGACAGAGTATACTGTCCTACACCGTAAGACTGGCGGCTTCCCAACGTAATCGGCGGCGGATTAAACAAATAGACCCGCAACCCAGGGATACTATTTAATATCGGCCGTAACCGGGCGATAATTTGATCGACAGATTCGGTCCGCTCTTCCCGATCTTTCAGATATACATTGACCCAACCCATATTGAAGGTGGGGCTGCCGGAAATAGATATCGCACCTTTTATACCGGTCTCTTGCATCAAGATTTTATTTACCTCTTCCTGATGGTTGGCTAAATAATCGAACGACGCCCGATCTCCTGCTTGCGTACGCATCGTAAACATATTTAAATCCTGACTGGGAATCAAGCCTTTGTCGATTATAGTATATAAATATCCGGACAACAGGAACACGCCGAGCGTAAACGACAACACCTGGCGCGAATGCGACAACGACCATTTCAAGCTGCGGCCATAGGCAGCCTTTGTTTTGTCAATTATGCGTTCCGTTAGCGCAATCCAGCGATTTTTCGTTGTTGAGTTCTGTTTGTGCTTCAAAATATAGGCGCACATCAGGGGCGTCAACGTCAAAGCGATGAAGCCGGAGATTAAAATAGCGGCAGCTATACTGACGGCAAATTCCCGAAATAAACGACCGATGATGCCCCCCATGAACAATAGGGGTATAAAAACAACCACAAGGGACAAAGTCATTGAAACAATTGTAAAGCCGATCTCCCGTGACCCGGCTAATGAAGCCTCCATGGGGCTTTCGCCCAGCTCTATACGTCGTATGACATTCTCCATAACGACAACCGCATCATCGACCACAAATCCTGCAGCCAACGTTAACGCCATCAACGAAATATTATTCAGGCTGAACCCACACACTTTCATCACGGCAAACGTCGCCACCAGTGATAAGGGAACGGTAATACCCGGAATAAATGTGGCGCTGAGACTGCCAATAAAAAAGAACACAACCCCAATAACCAGCAGCACTGTTAATATCAGCGTAAACTCGACGTCTGCAACGGATTCCTGGATAAAGTCCGCTTTGTTATAAAGCAACGTGATATCCAACCCTTGCGGCAAAGTTGCTCTGACAAGTTTCATTTTTTCCTTAATGTCCTGGGCAATTTTCACTGCATTGGCTCCAGGCTGTTTACTAATAGCCACATTTAACCCGTCAGTGCTATTTCCTTTTGTAACGAATGCACGGCGAACATTTTCGCTTTCTGTGCTATCAATCGCTTTACCGATGTCCTGAATTCGCACCGGCATCCCATTACGATAAGCGATAACCAGTGGATTATAATCCGCCGCCTTCATTAATTGACCGGTCGAGTCAATCGTGAAAGCAACGTCTGAACCATGTAAAGTACCGCCGGGCATATTCACATTTCCCGCAGCCAGCGCGTCATAAACCTCATTGATACCGATCTGTCGAGCCGCCAGCCGATCCGGATCCAAATAAATTCTTACTGCATAACGTGATGAGCCATAAATCTGCGCCTGAGCTACCCCTTCAACGGTAGAAATCGCCGGTAGCATAGAAGTTTCGACATATTCCTGAACTTCGGAAATCTTCATGGTCTTGGACGTAACGACATAATTCATGATCGGCTGTTCGGCCGGATTTGTTTTTGTATAAGAGGGCGGATATGGCAAATCTTCCGGCAGACGTCTCTGGGCAGCCGAAATTGCGCTGCTGACATCCTGGGTAACGGCGTCCATGCTGCGATTCAGTGAAAAAGTGATGGTGATGGTGGTGGAACCTGTTGTATTCGACGAGGACATGGATTCGACTCCGTCAATTGTCGAAAACTGTTTTTCCAATGGCAAAGCCACGGAAGACGCCATCGTTTCCGGACTCGCTCCCGGCAAAGACGCTTTGACTTGAATCGTAGGATAGTCGACGTTAGGCAGATCATTGACCGGCAATTGAAAATAGCTGGCAAGACCAAAAAAAAGCAGGCTGACCATAACCAGAATGGTCATGACCGGCCGCCGTATCCAAAGGGCTGAAAAATTCATTTTGAACCACCGCCCTGTTCGCCTGTTTTCGAAGTTTTTGCCGGAGTGAGGTTTTCTTTAATACTTACTTTCGTTCCAGTACGCAAATTGACCTGACCGTCTGTTACCACCAGTTCTCCTGCATTCAGGCCTTTATCAATAACGGCAAGGTTTCCGACCAATCGACTCTGTTCTACCGTCCGAGCTTCGACAGTCATGTCGTCTTTGATAACAAATATATAACGTCCCGTTGGCCCCATGTTAACAGCCTCTGCTGGTACTATAACGGCATTCGGTTGAGTGTCAAGCAACAGCGTTACTCGAACAAATTGTCCAGGCCATAATTCTTTTCGTTGATTTGGGAAACGTGCTTTCAGTTGAATAACCCCTGCCGATGCGTTTACCGTGTTATCCACGAAAGTTAATTGTCCATCATCAACCTGAATATTCTGATCCGTCACACTAGCAACCACTTTAAGAGGGCCTTTGTTTTGAGCCGCTAAAATATTCCTCAGATCTTTTTCCTGAACGGTAAAACTGACAAATATGGGTTCAACTTGGTTAACTACCAGTAACTGCGTTGCATTGGTAGTTGCCAAAGCTCCCAAGTTGGCGAGAAAAGCGCCGGTTCTCCCATCAATGGGCGAACGGATATAACAATTGTTCAAATCAATTCGGGCGTTCTCCACCGCCGCTTGCGTCTGCTGAACCGTAGCGGCCTGCGCACGCGCAGAAGAAGCAGATTGTTCATAGTCCTGGCGGGAAACAGCCCCCTTGCTGAATAAAGTATCATATCGTTTGGCTGAAGCAGCCGCAAATGTTGCTTGATCCGAATCATGAGCCAATAAGGCTTGGGCTTGGGCTAATTTTTGCGTGAATGGCGCCGGATCAATAGTAATCAGCAAATCTCCGGTCTTTACCTCCTGCCCTTCCTGGAAATGAAGCTGCTGCACACGTCCAGTCACTTGCGACAGGATGATAGCGGAATTATAAGCAACCACATTTCCCACCGACTCGACTTGAACCGGCATAGCTCGCACTTCAGCCTTGCCTGCAGTTACTGAAATTACCGGTGATTGCGCTGATTGTGTTCGGCTACTGCAACCCGAGAAGAATATTGTTGCTAGTATTCCTGCGATACACACTGACAAAACCGGAGCTTTGCCCCCCATGCTTTTCATCAAACTAACACGCCCTTCAGAAGTTTTAGAATCAGCATAAAAAAATCAGTTTGCAGATTATTGGCATCTGCAAACTGCGTTAACTAATAATTCTACTGCCAAAAAATCCCTTATCCACATTAGCTGTTCGATAATAACAAGCTTACGAGGTAATTTTACAT
>DATMYT010000610.1:0-3017 GCA_035560855.1 Negativicutes bacterium
AGCGGAGGTTGACGCCGTTGGCGTTGATATAGCCTTCCTTGTTCACTGTACCAACGACTTTGCAGACGATCTTCACATAGGTAGGCGAAATATAGCCTTCCTGCGAAGTGGAATGCACCTTTACCTTATACCAGCCCGTGGTTTTGTCCGCGGAGTAAATGGTAACGCCGGAGTTTTTGGCAACCACCGCAACGCTGTCGCTCTTGGAGGTAGCCGACTTACGGAGATTTACTTTGCCGCTTGTCACGCCGAGCGCATAGGCGGAAAGACTGGACGCGTTGATCGAGATGTATTTGCCGCTCACATAGCCGCTCTTGCCACTGGAAGGAACATCAATTCTCAGCCAAGTGCCGACGACTTCGTATACGTTGACGGCGGTGTCTTTTTTGAGCGATTCCACGATAGCGTTGCCCGTGCCCGCACCGGAGCGCATGTTGAGCTTGGCGGTGTTGACATATCCCGTGGCGAGCGCGGTTTCGGCGTGCGCAACCGTCTGCGGCATAAGAGCCGCCAGGAGCACAAGGCTCAAAAGCGCGGTTGTGATTCGAATGATGATTTTACGTTTCATGTTTGGTCTCCCCCTTTAATACGAAATTTCCGGCTTTCACCGTACTATCCGTACTAATACACTTGCATAGTACTACGCCGCGTCCTGTTTGTCAAGGCGCGGCGTGCGTTATTTCGTTGGTTTCACAATGGGGTCACAAAATGGCTAGAACTAGTGTTTAAAAAAGAGGAGCGCTATAACCATCTGGACTTTTCTTGCTTGGCGAAAACACCCCGATGATGTTGAACGAGTGTGTATGATGTACTGTTCCGACCATTAAATAGCCATTTCGATCAGATGCAAAATAAGACATCCACTTCTTTTCAAGCATTTTTATAGCTTCTGCGGAACTGCCATACTTCTGTAGATATGTAAAGTAAGCGTAATTAAAATCCCAGCTTAGTATCTTGATATTGTGTTCACCTCTACAAAGAGGATCATCGCATCGAAAATTGCATCGAAATGAGAAAGGAACTTTTTTCAATAAGCGAGGAATGTTCTCTGGGCTATCAAATAAGCTCATTTGCCCTAACTTGGACAGTTCTTCTTCACTCCATTCGTCGCTTTCCTCGGAAATGCTGAAGCCAACCATATCCTTTGGTTTGAATATTGCCAGCGTATAATAATCTTTCTTGTAATCATCCTGTATTTGTTCCATTGATTGCCTTAGTAAGGGCAATAATAGTGCTTTTCGCTCTGCAATGTCTTTTTGTGAATCCAGATGTTTTCCTGGAGTAATTGACTCTTCAATTACTTTATAGCTCTCCGGTCTATCGTCATTACTATTACGTATAACTTTCACTGATATCCATTGAAATGTATGAAATTGCTTAATACCTTCCAAGTATCTAAACTTTATCGGGTATAATCGTATCCATTCGCCTTCGCGAGTAATACCCGCCGTACAAACAGTTTCAACATATTTAGTACTTTGATTAGGATATGTTTTTGCAACCACCAATACTTCTTTATCTAAAACCTCTTTCATGAGATATCCCGCACCTGTACTATTGTATCTGAATACATTTCAATAAGCTCTGCGACTACACTCCTATGACAACTTTTCGGATCATGTTCAAAGCACATTAAGCAACTCGGAACACTTTCAACACGGCTCAATAATCCCATGATCACATCAAGCTCATTGACAACGTACAAACGGTACTGTTGAAAAAAAACATAATAATCTGATGTTTTATGCAGCTCATCTCGGATTTCTTTTGGGCTGCCTAATTTCGGTAAATGCAAATACTCAATTCCTCTTGCGTTAAGAGCAGCCTTTAGATTGTTTTTTGAAAATCCCTTTTTATGACTTATGGGTTTTTCGCGCACATCAACCAGTAACCTGACTCCATGATTTTCCACATTGTCTAAAAAGGATGTGATATCGCTTCCCTCATATCCAATCGTATATAAAGAACTCATAACTATACCAACCTCCGCGAAAATTGTATCACTAAGTATTACGATATACAAGATGTTGTTGTTTCATAGCGAATTATCCGCTCTACCCCCTCTTCCCCGCGATCAGTCCGATCTTTTTCGGCAGGTTCTTTACCTCGATGCTGCCGCCGGAGCCGCCTTCGTACTCGCCGTCCAGCGCCCAGGCGACGTTCTCGCCCGGCTCGATCACCATCTCACCGGCTTGGAAGAACTCCACGATGTTGGTATCGTACTTGCCGCTGAGCACGGAGTTAATCGCCGACTGCCACTCCAACAGCGAGCATGGTTCCTTGATGAGAATCACCTCGAACAGCCCGTCGTCTGTATGCACCTTGCCCGCGGGCAGCTTCAGCAGCCCCGGAAACGCAAAGAGGTTGCAGACCGCACCGAAGAGGTAATCCCCCTCGTGCACAAGGTCTCCTGCCGTAATCTTCATATGAATCGGCTTGATCTTGGGCAGGTTCATCATGCCGTCAAAAAAGTACGCGGGCGTGCCGAGAACGTTTTTGAGGTTCTGCGGCGTTGCGTAGGACGTCCAGGAAAACGCGCCGAACGCCGCGATAAACGCAAAGCTCCGCGCGTTGAACAAGCCCGTATCGATCCATTTAACGCCGCCCGATGCAATATTTCTCGCCGCCGTAAGGATATCGTTGGAGAGCCCGTGCGCGGTGGCGAATACATTCGTGCTGCCCGCCGGAATATACCCGAGCGGCACCGCCTTCTCGCAGCGGGCAATCCCCGCGGCCGTTTCGCTGAGCGTGCCGTCTCCGCCCACGCAGACCACCGCGTCGTACCCGCCGCCGAACCGCTCGGCAAACGCCGTCGCGTCGCCCTGCGCCTTGGTTACCAACACAGTCACGAGATACCCCGCGTCCATGAAGATGCGCACGATCTCCGGCACGAGCCGGAGCGACTGCTTCCGCCCCGCGACGGGGTTGACGATCAGCATCAACTTTTTATCGAATTCCAGTTCCGTCAGCGCGTTCATAGCTTAATCCTCACCGATTAACAATGGAACCGTTCAACC
>DATMYT010000611.1:0-5546 GCA_035560855.1 Negativicutes bacterium
GTGATCCCACGCGCCCGTTCTTCCGGCGCCTTGTCGATCATATCGTATGCTACGTAGTCTGCGCCGCCTGCTTTCGCTAAAACCATTGTGATCGCCGCTGTCAGTGATGTCTTGCCGTGATCAACGTGTCCAATCGTCCCAATATTTACGTGCGGCTTTGTCCTCTCAAACTTCTTCTTAGCCATTTCTTACCGTCCTCCTTCATTAAATCAACATCCGCTGAGCATAATTATCCTTTTAACTTTGCAACGATGGCTTCAGAAATATTCCGTGGAACATCTTCGTAATGATCAAATTCCATTGAATAATTTCCTCGACCTTGTGTCTTTGAACGCAAATCAGTTGAATATCCAAACATTTCCGCCAGCGGAACAAACGCCCTGATCGACTGTGCATTCGCACGAGATTCCATGCCTTCGATCCGTCCGCGGCGAGAATTGAGATCACCAATAACATCACCCATATAATCTTCCGGTACAATGACTTCCACCTTCATATATGGCTCAAGCAAAACCGGTTCCGCCTTCGCAACACCCGATTTAAAAGCCATAGATCCGGCAATTTTGAATGCCATTTCCGAAGAATCTACGTCATGATACGAGCCGTCATAAACAGTTACCTTAACATCTACCATAGGATAGCCAGCGATAGCTCCTGTCTGCATGGCCTCTTTGGCGCCTGCTTCGATCGGATTGATATATTCACGAGGAATCGACCCGCCAACCGTCTTGTTTTCAAAAACAAAGCCCGCTCCTGGTTCCTGAGGTTCCAGTTGCAACCAGCAGTGACCATACTGACCGCGTCCACCCGACTGCCGAATAAACTTTCCTTCAGACTTGACCGTCTTTCGGATTGTTTCGCGATACGCAACCTGAGGACGACCAACACTGCAATCAACCTTAAATTCTCGAAGCAAGCGGTCAACGATGATTTCCAGGTGCAGTTCACCCATACCCTCAATAATCGTCTGTCCAGTCTCCAAGTCCGTGTGCATCCGGAAAGTAGGATCTTCATCAGCAAGCCGTTGAATAGCTACACCCATTTTCTCCTGATCAGCTTTGGTCTTCGGCTCAATTGCGATAGAAATAACCGGTTCCGGGAACACCATCGACTCAAGAATGACTTGATCTTTTTCAGTGCACAACGTATCACCCGTGATGGTATCTTTAAATCCTACCGCCGCAGCTATGTCGCCGGTATATACTATCTCAATATCCTCCCGGTGATTAGCATGCATTTGCAGAATACGGCCAATACGTTCTTTTTTGCCTTTTGTAGAATTATACACATAGGAACCGCTGGTCATCTGTCCCGAATAAACTCGAAAAAAGGTCAACTTCCCAACATATGGATCAGCCATTATTTTAAACGCCAACGCCGAAAATGGGGCAGCGTCGTCTGCATTGCGGTACTCTTCCGCTTGCGTATCAGGGTTGAGTCCTTTAATCGGAGGAATATCCGTCGGCGCTGGCAAGTAATTCACAACTGCATCAAGAAGAGGTTGAACCCCTTTATTCCGATAAGAAGACCCACAGAAAACCGGCGTCATTTTACAGGCAAGAGTCGAAGTACGAATCCCCTGCATGATCTCTTCTTTCGTGAGTTCTTCACCTTCAAGATACTTCATCATCAGTTCGTCGTCGCCTTCTGCAACCGCATCTAAAAGGTTTTGACGGCAAACTTCCGCTTGTTCCTTAAGGTCGTCAGGAATTTCGCTCGTCTCGCTGTGCTTGCCGAGATCATCTTCATACACAACAGCCTTCATGTCAATCAGATCAATCAGCCCGCGATAAGTATCTTCAGCTCCGATGGGAATCTGAACCGGCACCGCATTGGCGCCCAGTCGATCCTTCATCATATCAACCACGCGAAAAAAATCAGCGCCCATGATATCCATCTTATTGACATACGCTATGCGAGGTACCCCATATTTATCCGCCTGGCGCCACACTGTCTCAGATTGCGGCTCAACCCCACCTTTTGCACAAAACACAGCAACCGCGCCATCTAGTACGCGCAAGGAGCGTTCCACTTCCACAGTGAAGTCCACGTGCCCTGGTGTATCAATAATATTAATTCGATGCCCATTCCATTGGCAGGTAGTCGCCGCCGAGGTAATCGTAATTCCTCGTTCCTGCTCCTGAACCATCCAATCCATCGTCGCCGCGCCGTCATGTACTTCACCCATCTTATGCACGCGGCCCGTGTAAAAGAGGATCCGTTCAGTCGTCGTAGTCTTACCGGCGTCAATGTGGGCCATAATTCCAATATTCCGGGTCTTATTAAGTGGGAATTGTCTGGCCACCATCATCACTCCTACGTTGTACGTATCGTTAAAAAATTACCACCGATAGTGTGCAAAAGCCTTGTTCGCTTCCGCCATCTTGTGAGTGTCATCGCGCTTTTTCACCGCACCGCCCGTGTTATTCGAAGCATCCAACAGTTCTGCGGCCAAACGCTCGTGCATGGTTTTTTCGCTGCGCGCCCGTGCTTGATTGACAAGCCAGCGAACGCCCAAAGAAAACCGTCGATCAGGACGAACTTCAACAGGTACCTGGTAGTTGGCTCCGCCAACACGGCGAGCACGAACTTCCAATACAGGCATTACGTTTTTCAACGCAGTTTCAAAAAGCTCCAACGGGTCTTTGCCCGTCTTGGTCCCCATAGCTTCAAACGCCTCGTATACAATGCCTTGCGCAACACTTTTTTTGCCGCTAAGCATAATTTTGTTTATGAATCGAGTAACCGTTTTCGAATTATAAACGGGATCCGGTAAAACATCCCGTTTAGGAACCGCGCCTTTTCTCGGCATGAAAAACCCTCCTTATTTCTTTCCAGTCGTCTTTCCACGCTTGGCACCGTACTTCGACCGCGACTGGTTGCGTTTCGCAACTCCCGCCGTGTCAAGAGCACCACGGATAATATGATATCGAACACCCGGCAAGTCTTTTACACGACCGCCTCTGATCAGAACCACGGAGTGCTCTTGAAGATTATGTCCAATACCCGGAATATAAGACGTGACCTCAATCCCATTTGTTAAACGGACACGCGCTACTTTGCGCAATGCTGAGTTCGGCTTTTTCGGGGTTGTTGTGTACACTCTCGTGCAAACACCGCGCTTTTGCGGACACTCTTTTAACGCCGGCGCAGTGGATTTTTTCTCCAACGCTTCTCTTCCTTGACGCACTAACTGGTTAATTGTCGGCATTTCCACACCTCCTCTTAGATAAATTTCTCAAGATTGCATTTCTGCAAGCTATTGTTATTTCAAGATCGTAATTGCAGCAGCACCGACATCAATCCCGCAGGCAGCCCCCAACTCTTCCATGGAACTTCCGCCAACAATCGGCACAGCCTGATCCTGGCAAGCTTGTTGCAGTGGCAGAATTATGCGAATATCCGCGTCATCTGCAAGATACACCTTCAGGGCTATCTCTTTCCCCACTGCTTTTATACTTTGCTTGATACCGATTACTTTGGGTACTTTCTTGAAATTTAGAGCTTCAGCGGCCATTAGCCACACTCCTCTGCAGGCGCTTTATTATTCTATCACTCACTTAGCTGTCGTGTCAACGGTTATATCAACTGAATTTTTATTGTCCACGGTTCCACGAGTATCATTTGTTTTAGGCAAAAGAGAAACCGCCTGGCAGCGGTTTCTCCGGCATTCTCAATACGTCTCGCTAGACAGCGTTGAGCTTTTCGCCTTCTTGAGAGTAATGTTTCGGTAGCGGGCCATCCCAGTGCCTGCAGGAATCAATTTCCCGATAATAACATTTTCCTTGAGGCCAAGCAACGGATCGATCTTTCCTTTAATTGCAGCATCCGTGAGAACTCTGGTTGTTTCCTGGAATGAAGCTGCCGATAGGAACGAATCAGTAGCCAATGATGCTTTGGTAATTCCCAAAAGTATCGGTCGCGCCACGGCAGGTTCGCCGTCTTGCTCAAGTGCTTTAAGATTCTCTGCCTCAAATGAATTAATATCGATATATTCACCAGGCAGGAACTCTGTGTCACCGGGTTCTTCAACTTTCACCTTATGTAACATTTGGCGAACCATAACTTCGATATGTTTGTCGTTAATTTCAACGCCCTGTTCCTTATATACCTTTTGTACTTCACTAACAATATACCGATGAGTATCACGCAGGCCCCTAATACGGAGAATATCATGTGGGTTAAGCGGCCCGTCAGTAAGTCGGTCACCCGGCTCGACCACTTGTCCTTCGCGAACTAACGTCCGAGATCCATAGGGAATTGGGTACAGACGCTCTTCGCCGGAAGATGACGTAATAACCGCGCGACGGGCTCCCTTGGTTTCCCGCAATTCGACTCTCCCGTCAATCTCTGTCAAAACGGCAGGGTGCTTGGGCTTGCGTGCTTCAAAAAGTTCCTCTACACGTGGTAGACCCGAAGTAATGTCGCCTCCTGAAGCCTGTCCACCAGTTGACGCAACACCACCTGTATGGAATGTACGCATCGTAAGCTGCGTTCCCGGTTCGCCGATTGACTGAGCCGCAATAATACCCACAGCCTCGCCCACGTCAACAATCCGTCCGGTTGCCAGATTTCGGGCATAGCACTTGACGCATACTCCATACTTGCATTTACAAGTCAGTACCGAACGAATCATCACTCTTGAACGAACCATAGCCACTCTGTCAACGATATCTTCGCTGATTTCTTCATTTGTTCTGACGATTACTTCGCCAGTTTTGGGATCCAATATATCCTCGGCCGCGCTTCGGCCTACAATCCGGTCCCGTAGTTTTTCAATCACATTGCTGCAAATAGTGAAGATCCCGGCACTGCCTCTTAGGTTCCAAAGCGTGGACAGATGTTTTTTATTTGTTTCATCCAACAAATCCCCCACCTGGACCACAATGTCCCCAGCGTCATCAAGTACCAGTTCAGCTGATTTCTTACCCACAAGATCCATGTTAAGAACCTTGATTCCCTCTTGAAGAGCGGCAACTTCAGCAATATTCTCCATAGTCAGCACATCGCCTGCTTTAACGATAACTTTGCGCGTTTTTGGATTTTTTATTTCTTCGCCGGCAATTTGTTTTATAGCACGATTTCGCAAATCAGCCGATTTAAGAGAAACGGGCTTAAGCAGCGGCTCTTTTATCGCCTCTTCCACTATAGCTTCTGCATCAATTCCCTTGACACTGTTTTTGCGCACGTGAATATCGCCGAATACGTCTGAATCAATCAACAACTCGATGTGTTCTTCTTGTATCTGCGTACCAGCAAGCAAAATGCTTGCCCCTGCAGAGTCGACAACATCTTCTTCAAGCTTGCGATTCAACATTTCGCGCAACATGATGTCACGCAAATTTTCGCGCATTTGCTGCCGGGATAGCGTTAACGAAAACAGTTCAGGTACATGAATTTCCAGAACCTGTTCACCAATTAGTCTGTCAAAGCTCGTTCCGTCGAGTACGGTTCCCGCTGCCAGAACAACATCGCCTGTTGCACTGCTTACAGCATCTGCTGCCAGTTCTTTCCCCAGCAATGATAATTTGGCGCGATCAATGGAT
>DATMYT010000612.1:0-5580 GCA_035560855.1 Negativicutes bacterium
ATATAATTATCAATTTCGGAAGGGCAGGGTTTTCATGGATACGCATTACGAACTTAAAGCCCTGGTAGAAAAATTCGCGGCGAATTTGGCTTACTATAAAGACCTGAAAAATGCTTATAATGAGCATTCTTGCAGGATTGAGTATATTGATCCTCTTTTGCAGCTGTTGGGATGGGATGTATCAAACGCAAAAGGGTTGCCACCGCAATATCGCGAGGTGATAGCCGAAAATTACTCCACACAAACTGACCGGCCAGACTATTCGCTAACCCTTCGTGGTGTTGCAAAACTGTTTGTTGAAGCGAAGAAACCTGCTGTTGATATTTTCCGACACCCCGAGCCATCTTTGCAAGCACGGAAATATGGCTGGAACGCCAACCACAAGGTAGCCGTCCTGACCAACTTTGAGTACCTGATAATCTACGACACAACCGTTGTTCCTAGGGAGAATGAGGCTTGCTCGGTTGCACGGTATCGGTTCTTTCACTTTACTGACTACGTCAGCAGACTTGATGAAATCTGCTCCCTGATATCGAGGGATGTCATCTATTCCGGCGCATACGACGCTTATTTCAATGAGCATCTTTTAGAAGGCACTTCTCAAAAACAGCAGGTTGATACACTCTTTTTGAGTCAGATTAACCGTTGGCGCGTTTCGTTGAGCAATGAACTATATCATAGAGGCACCAAATACCAGTCGCTAGACGTGCTGAATGATGTGGTGCAAGACTTTATCAATCAGATTGTTTTTCTGCGAATTTGTGAGGACAAAAACCTGCCAGTCTACCACAATTTGCAGGAAACAATCAGCAATCCGGCGCAACTTAATACCCGCTTGGAGGAAATGTTCCGCGCCGCCGACCGCCGATATGACTCAGGTCTGTTCTCGGGCAACAACATTGTTTTCGATTTGAGTAACGCGATCATTACTGAGATTGTACAGGGTTTGTATTATCCGCAAAGCCCTTACCTGTTCAATATTATCGAATCCAATCTGCTTGGTAAAATCTACGAGATGTTCCTCACGGAGCAGTTAGCAGTTTTGCCGGGCGGTGCCATTGGTCTTGCCAAGAAAAAAGACTATGCCGACCGTTCCATCGTCAAAACACCAACAGAAATAGTGAAATACATCGTTGAACAAACTATGTCGCGTCTGTGCAAAGGAAAGACTCCGCAGGAACTATTGGATTTGCGGATTGCAGACATCGCTTGTGGCTCCGGCGTGTTTCTTGAAGCAGCGTTTGACTATTTGCAAAACTATTGCGTTGAATGGTACGCCAAAAACGACCCTTCCCATCTGATTGAGATTGGAAACGGTTTCTTCAAATTGCCGCTGGAAGAGAAAAAGCAGCTTCTCTGCTCCTGCGTATATGGCATAGACATTGACATCCATGCGGTGGAAGTCGCCAAGTTTTCATTATTGGTGAAGCTCATTGAAAATGAAACCACACCTTCTGTTGCGGAGTCCACCCCAATTCTGCCTGAACTCAACACGAACATCTTCCACGGCAACGCACTGATCGGCGAACATGAACTTGACGGCAGGAGACTTACTGCAAATGAAATGCTTGCCGTGGTTCCTTTCAATTGGTCAGAAATGCGGCCGGACAGACCATTTGATGCCATCATCGGCAACCCGCCTTACGTCAGCACTGAAGATATGCACGCGCTGCTTACTTCTGTTGAATTTGATGTCTATAAAGACAAATATAGCTCCGCATATAAACAGTTTGACAAATACTTCATCTTCGTTGAGCGCGCTCTCCACGGGGTGAAGAAGGGCGGTCTCGTTTGCTATATCGTTCCAAATAAGTTCTTCAAGGTCGATGCTGGGCAAAAATTGCGGCACTTGATTGCTCGGAACGCGATGCTAGTGCAGTTGGATGACTTCGGCGACGCACAGTTGTTCGAAGATAAGACCATATACAGCTCAATTCTGCTCATGCAAAGGCAGCCGAATGAGGATTTTATATATACTAATGTCACCTCTGCCCCAACTTTGTGGGCAAGAGAAGGCGTGAAATCCATCGTGCTGAAAGCGGCATCACTTGACGACTCACCTTGGAAACTGACCACAGATATGGAATTCATGGCTTTGCTGCAAAAGTTGGAAGGCAGAACTGTACCACTGGAAACCCATGCTGAGATATTCAATGGCATCCAAACCAGCGCAGAGCGTCCCATTCCTGTATACTGGTTCGCAGCGAGAGAGGTTAAACGCGAGAGCAAAACGACTGTCACCATTGAGCGTGATGGGCAGGACTTCACCATCGAAGAGGCGATCCTCAAGCCGTATTTTAAACCTACACTTAAAGCCGAGAAGGGCTCGAATTCCTACAGCTTGTTGGACACGGACAAACGGATTATATTTCCATATGATACCGACGGCAAGTTAATCTCTAAAGAGGAAATGATAAACCGCTACCCAGGCGCGTATGCGTACCTTCGCCATTACTATGACAGGTTGGTACCTAAATTGGTATCGCCCTCCGGCGTTCGGGATGTGCCAAACGCTACCTCGGAAACATGGTATCAATATGGTAGGACACAGGCATTGGCGGCGTTCATCAATACGCCGAAGCTGATTGTTGGCGTCTTGAGCCAAGAGCCGATGTATGCATATGATGGCAACGATATGCTCATTGCATCTGGCGGTACAGCTGGGTATTGCGCGGTCAGCCATAAGGCGGGAAGCCTCTACGACTTGGAATACGTACAGGCGTGGTTATCTAACCCATATACAGAGCAGTACATCCGAATGTCCGGCAGCTACTTTGAAGGCGGGTTTGTTGCAAGAGGGACTTTCATTCTGTCGTCTTTGCCTTTCGTGGAACTCGACTTCTCTGTTCCCGTGCAAAGAGCCATCCACGACGAAGTCGTAGGCTTGACCCGTGAAGTATATGGCATAAATGGTAGGCTGGCATCCGCTCCGCCCAAACGTGAGGAGAGCGTACTGCTGCGCCAGAAGAAAGCGTTGATCGAGCAGATTGAGGACTTGATTAATCGTGTTTATCGGTTGGAGTTTTGATAGAAGGGGGGGGTATGGAATGCGTCTGAAGAAAGACAGCACCGAGCAAAAGCTCCGGGGAGCATATTATACGCCGTTGGTACTTGCCAACGCTATGGTTGGTCTCTTTGCGGATGATAACCCCCAGAGCGTGTTGGAGCCAAGTTGCGGGGACGGTGTTTTCATTGATAGCCTCCAGTACTGCGGGATGCTCGACAGAATCGATACGCTCACTGCTGTTGAAATAGAGGCGGCAGAAGCGCAAAAAGTGCAAACACGCTATCCCAATGTTGGGAATGTAAATGTTCTAGTTGAAGATTTTTTCGAATTCTATGAGCGGTGCTATCAAAAAGAACAGTACGACTTGATTCTTGGCAATCCGCCCTACATTCGGTATCAATACCTGACCGAAGCCCAGCGAGAGATTCAGGCACAGATCTTGACTTCCCATGGTATGAAGTCGAATAAGCTTATCAACTCATGGGTTTGCTTCCTTGTAGCTTGCGTGCAGATGCTTACCGACAACGGCAAAATAGCTTTCGTAGTTCCGGCGGAAATATTGCAGGTCGCCTACGCCGAAGATCTGCGGTTATTTCTTACAAATCAGCTTTCAAAGATCACACTCATCACCTTCGAGAAACTTATTTTCCCTGAGATTGAGCAAGAAGTGTGTGTCCTCGTTGGTGAAAAAGGTGGCGAAGAAAAAGGGCTACGCATCATTGAGATGGATACCCTTAATGACTTCAAAGCCTTGGATTTGAGTAAGAATGGATATCAAAAGGTCCAGCACGTCAAAGAGAAATGGACAAAGTATTTTGTATCCAAAACCGAAGTCGAACTTATCCAAAGCCTCCGTGCCGATGGTCGCTTTATCCCGTTCAAAGAGTACGGCATCATCAATGTGGGTATTACTACGGGCAACAACGATTACTTCTCCATCACGGAAGAAACGGAAAAGCAGTATGAACTGGAATCCGTAACCCTGCCGTTGATCGGTCGGAGTTCCCATGCCCATGGGATATACTTCACAGAAGTAGACTGGAAGTGCAATATCAACGCCGGTAAGAAAGCGATGTTGATCAGCTTTCCTAATACACCTTACGAGGAATACCCCGAAAAACATAAGGAATACATCCGATTGGGCGAGGAATCCGATCAGCACATCGGCTACAAATGCACTATCCGTGACCGCTGGTACATTGTGCCTTCTGCTTGGGTGCCGGATGCGTTTTTCCTGCGTCGCAACAACATCTACCCCAAATTCGTGTTAAACCAATGCGGAGCCGTTTCCACAGATACCATGCACCGCATGAAGTTTCACGTCGGTGTTGACCCATTGAACATAATGCTTTCCTACTACAACAGCATTTCCTTTGCCTTTGCGGAGATCTGCGGGCGCAGCTATGGTGGCGGGGTGCTGGAAATTCTGCCGGGCGAGATGGGAAATATCATGCTGCCTAAAATATCTGGCATAGACCCCACCAAGCGTGAGGACTTGCTACACCGCATCGATGCGATTGTTCGGCAGGACGCGGATATTGAACAGGCATTGGACATCGTTGACAAAGAACTACTGGTTGATACACTTGGCATTGATCCTGAGTGGTGCCATAGATGCCGCTTAATTTGGAGGAAGCTCAAGAAGCGGCGGCTGGGGAGAGGAATATCAAATTAATGGAGGAAGCCAATTCGTGAAAAGACTGTTTTTGAATTCTGGCTAATAATAATACGTACCATTTAGCGCAGCTTCGGTATGCTCAACAATCCGATCCTCATTGTAAGCTCGCTGCAGGATCTGTTCGTGCTGAAGCCCAAATATATGAGCTATCGGCTGTAGAGCCCATTTCAAAGTATGGAAATTCACAATGACATCTGGCCCGGCAATTATGCCAAATCGGCTTGAGGTGGGTGGCTGGGGACTCGAGAATTAGTCCAATAGAAGCATGAGATACCAACTTGTTTTACAAAAAGGGAGATTTTCCTAAAAATTCTGGTGAAGCAATATCGTGAAATGATCATATTTGGTGCAACATGCCTCGAAACTACAAAGTTTGAATGACATATCTGGAAATGAAGCTTATGCCTTGTAACTTTCCTAAAGAACTTTGCAAGCGTTTTTTTAACTCAAAAGTATCACCAAAGTCATCGCCGATAACTTTTATGATAGGATCAACATCGCGCTCATACACACCTAAATCCACGAGCATTTTCTTTTGCTTGGATGAAGCATAATATAGGTACTCTATTGCGCCTGTAATTTTTGCATCAAGCACTTCAAGAAGATCGTCACTAACCTTCATTAATTGCAAAAAATACCGTATTAGCATCACCTTAGGATAGAATTGGTGCTCAATGTAACTCGTTTTCATATTTATAGTGGTAGAAATAATCGTATCTATTCCTCGGGATTCAAAGAACCGATACACGTTATTGACAACTGTTTTAATTTTTAGTCTTTGTTTGTTCAGAAGGTTGTTGATAATATTTGCCCTAAAACTATCGGCATTTCCTTCTATAATTGTGTATAATATTTTTACCAGAGTGAGCCTTCCATGATTTGGATCATCTATGAA
>DATMYT010000613.1:0-3100 GCA_035560855.1 Negativicutes bacterium
AGAACCGCCAGCCCATGTGGTATTCGTCTTGGCGACCACTGAACCGCATAAGATTCCGGCGACTATTCTTTCCCGGTGCCAAAGATATGATTTTCGCCGCGTCGGATTGCGCGAATTGACGGATCATTTGTCGCACATTGCTCGTGAGTCCGGCATTTCCGCTACACCAGAAGCACTCCGTCTCATTGCGCTGCAATCTGATGGAGGAGTGCGGGATGCTGTCAGTATTTTGGACCAATGTAGCGTTTTGGGAAATGACGGCGTCACGGAAAGTGAAGTGCGCGAGCTGCTGGGCCTGGTTGGACAGGAAGCGGTGTACGCTTTGCTTGCCGCCGTTGTCGAACTTGATGGCGCCCACGCGCTGGCAGTGCTGGAAGAACAAATGCTTTTGGGCAAGGATGCACGCCAACTATTAATAGAGCTGGCGGGTTATTGTCGCAGTTTAATGTTGTTTCGCGCCGCGCCGAACTTGGATAGTCCAGTTTTGGCCGCATTCAGTCAGGAACGCTTGGTTGCCGATAGTCGGAGACTGGAACATTCCCAATTAGTTCGATTGGTGGAGTTGTTTTACGAGGCGGCCAATAATGCACGATGGTCGGTAGACCCCAGAATTACAGCTGAAATGGCATTGCTGACTGCATGCGTGCGCGACATGGAAAGACCTGCGATTGCAGTTATAACTCCGCCGACGGCAACAGGCTTTGAATCGGCGCATAAACCGGAGAGCCAACCGAATGTCAAACCAGAACCGAAAACCTCACCAAAGGGGGTCGCGTCTCCTGCTCATCCCCCAAGCCGACAGGAAGAGACTACCTCGCCGAGTGTCTCAACAGCATCGCTGGGTCATAGGGACGGCGGTGCATTGAGTGATAAGGAACTGGATCGGGCATTGGAAGAGTTGCTGGTACGCGTGGAGCAGGCAGGTAAAAGATCCGTTAAGGCGCTATTGGAGGATGCCCGCCTTGCGGGTCATGCAGATGGTGTGGTAACGTTGCTCTTTCAACGTGATACAATTCGCGAACGGGTAGATAAAGATGATATACGTAAGTGGCTGGAGGAATTGATGACTCAAATTTTGGGTACATCAATCCGTCTTCATTGCACTACGAAGCGCTCAGAGGTCAAGACTAAGCATCCTGAAAATCTTTTGAAGCAGCCCAAAGAAGAAATTCCAGAGGCCGTAATGAAGATGCAGCAGATGTTTGGCGGTAAAATTACCAAAATTGAGGAGGACGAAAAGTAATGTTTGGTGGAAATGCAGGAAATATGGCCGGCATGATGAAAAAAGTTCAGAAAATGCAGGCGGATATGGCAAAGTTGCAGGAAGAACTAAAACAGCGAACATTGGAAGTTACAGCTGGCGGGGGCGCGATCAAAGTCGTGATTTCCGGCGACAAGGATATTCGCTCGCTAAAAATTGCTCCGGAGGCCATTGACCCAGAAGACATTGAGATGTTGGAAGATATGTTGATTGCTGCTTTTAATGAAGCGGTGAAAAAAGTTGACGAGATGACGTCGACCGAGATGGGTAAACTGACTGGTGGCTTGAACCTTCCCAAAGGCATGCTCTAATCCAGATGATTCCACTTCCTCTGGCGCAACTCATGGAACATTTTCGCCGCTTGCCGGGAATTGGTCCCAAAACGGCAGCCCGGCTGGCTTATCACGTTCTCGGCATGGAGCGGGAACGTGCATTGGCGTTGGCAAATTCTATTATTGAAGCAAAAGACAAGATTTCCTATTGTTCGGTGTGCTTTAGTCTCACCGATACAGATCCGTGTTCTGTTTGCCGCTCCGAAAACCGTGATCATGGCGTAATTTGTGTGGTGGAAGAACCGCGGGATGTTGCCGCGATGGAACGCACGCGCGGGCATGAACGCAACCGCGGCTTTCAGGGAACGTATCATGTTTTGCAGGGAGTGCTGTCGCCACTGGACGGGATAGGCCCGGATAATATCCGGATCAGGGAATTGGTGGAACGCATTCAATCAGGTGTGGTGCGTGAGGTCATCATGGCAACGAACCCCAATCTGGAGGGGGAAGTCACCGCGACTTATATTGCCAGATTGCTCAAACCGCTGGGAATACAGGTTACGCGTATTGCACGGGGGCTTCCCACAGGCGGCGACCTGGAGTACGCAGATGAGGAGACGCTGGCTAAAGCGTTGGAAAATCGACGGGAAATTTAACGAAAGAAGGGATGATGACAAATGCCATTGCCCATTATTGCTGCCTATGCTGTTGGAATTTTGCTCATCCTGTTGTTTGGACGTATTCTCGTAATTCCATTGAAAATGGTATTGAATCTGGTGTATAACGGACTTATAGGTGGCCTGGTGCTTTGGATGGTAAACTTAATCGGTTCTCCGATGGGATTTTCCTTACCCATTACCGTATGGACGGCTCTTTTGGTCGGGTTGTTGGGGCTGCCGGGAGTGGTGCTCCTGATAGTGTACTATATGTTCTTTGTTGGGAAAATATTATAAAAAGACGATAGCTGAAAAAGAAAAGTTAGTTAAAACTACAGGGAAGACAGTGACTCGGAAAACACAAAATAAAGGAGGAGCGATGATGCAATTATCCTTCAAAATTCTAATTGGCATGGTCCTTGGAGTTATTGCTGGTCTCGTCGCTGGGCCGACGAGCGCTCCTTTGTTGCATGTGTGGGTTACTCCCGTTGGAACTTTATTTGTTAATTTTCTCAAGATGATTATCATTCCTGTCGTGCTGGTATCATTGATCGTTGGTGTGTCGACGATGGGGGATATAAAAAAACTGGGGCGAACCGGCGCAAAACTCATGACCTTCTATTTGTTAACAACTGCCTTTGCCGTGGCGTTTGGGGTGTTTCTCGGCGCTGTTATGCAACCAGGAAAGGGCCTTATAATCCCTGTTGACGCCAATGTGGCGCTCAAGGCGATGTTGCCTATTTCGGATGCACTGGTTAATGTTGTCCCGACTAATGCATTTCAGGCAATGGCGAAGACGGATATTTTGCAAGTCATTGTTTTTGCAATTTTTATCGGACTTGGTATCACTATGGCGGGTGATAAAGCCAAACCCGTAAAAGCTTTTTTCGAGGGGCTTGCGGAAGTAACAT
>DATMYT010000614.1:0-2283 GCA_035560855.1 Negativicutes bacterium
AAGGTCTTCACCCGCTGCCTCACAATATTTGCCGGACCAGGGATCGGCAAACCCATGCAAGGCATTTGCTTTGACCAGATTAACATTTTTTTTCGCGGATAGCTCCTGAATCAAACAATCAACATCAAAGCCCTCTTCTATTCGGGGAAAGCAAAGAAATACCGGACACTGTGGTTCCACGTCCTGATAATCTCGTATCCGGGAACCGTAAATCCCCACAGCCCCTGTGCACCAATCCGCCGACCGGCTGCATATCCAAGCGATGGTCGCTCCGACACTATAGCCAACGATGAAGCAATAGCGATACTTGTCGCGAATGCTCCGCGCCAATATTTCAATGCGTTGCTGAGCCAAACTGAATCCGACATTCTTCATAAAGTTCTGGTAGGCAATCGGCTCTTCACGATAGCTAAAGGGCTTCTGTCGCGGTGCAAGCAGATTTGGACATAGCACGTCATATTTTTCTTTGCCCAGCCGGTTGCAGGCTCCCGCGATATGGTTATTAATTCCATAGATTTCATGCACAACGATGATGGCTGTATCAGAGTTGTTTTGAATTCGCATCATAGGTGATTGCTCCTTGATTCCTCGACAGCCATCATCAAAAAGCCGCCAAAAGCCGCATTATCAACTCGTAGCAACTCATTTACTTCCTGCTTCATCAGCATGATCTGCTCCCGGTATGCCTGATAAAACGCAAAAGTGGGACGAGGGCTGTATGTGAGTCCTGTCAATTCAAAATACGCGATGATTCCTTTCACGGTTGTCGGCTTGATGAAGGCCTCTACATTGGGCCGGTAATAGATCGGATAAACCGTCAACAGCGGCCATTTTGCAACTTTATATTCCTGCAGAAGGCCAGTCATCAGCCCAAACCCCTTCGCCTGATCGCCCTGGAGAAATTCTTTCAGCCCATAAGCCAAATGTTCTTTTTCATCATCGTTCATGGAGCGAACCGCATCTCTGAACTTAGGTTTTTCAAAAACCGACACCAAGGATGATTGGCTGGCGATCTTAATCATAGATTCGGCAATGGTGGCTACATTGTGGAATTGTTCCGGCGCGAAGCTTTCCTGCGCCATTTTTATCATCTTCGGCACCTTGTGCTTCTTCACGATTTCGAGCATGTCCGGGTGGGAAAACCCGCCTGGATACTGCACCAGGAACCGACCTTCGGCTTCTCGAAGTTTCGCTCTGTTCACTTTTTTCAATCCCCCTGTACAGAATCAATTTCAACTGTTGTTATCTTCCCAATTGAACAAAGGGTTTCCTGCCTTGTGCGACAGGAAACCCTTCTTAATTGATGATTTTTTTCGCAGTTATTTTCTCACTGCGGATACGCCTGGCAGAAAAGTATCTCTGCCATTCGGCACTGCCAAAAACAAGAGCTGCATATCCCCATAACCGCCCGCCTGCAGGATAACAACGAGATCCAGACTTCGCGTATCGCCTGCCACATTAGAGAAATTGGGATAAACCAATCCTGCCACAGTAAGCAAAGTGGGCGCTTGAACGGGAGCCCCTTTTGCACTGCCATCCGCACCCTTATACGCAGTCATTCCGCCTAACCCATTAGTGATAGGTTTCCAATCGTTTGCTGTAGTCCCAGTGCCTTGAATCGTCAGAAAATGCGTTGTGCTTTTGAGAGTACTAATAGTGGTATCAGAGCTGTTCCAGCCATAATTGTTGGTTCCGTCGCCAATACTGAGGGCATTGGCCGGATAGACCATTTCCACATTCTGCGTTCCGATAAGCTGATAATATATCACGCCTAATCCTTCGGTTGAAGTCGGAGAAAAATTTAATGCTACAGTTTGATTTCCCTGCGTGAAAGTTTTGCTGTTAAATACAATGGGAATCGTATCGTAATACACAGGGTATGAATATCCAGTTGCTGTTTTATTTAGCACCCATGCGTTATTGAGATTGCTAAGCCCCACCTGAAAGGAATGAAAAGCATAGCTGCCTCCCAGTCCATTAGTGGAAGGCGGGCCGTTGGGAGACGGCATCCATGGTTGATTGTTATAATTGATGCCGGCCAGCCACATTCCGTGCCAGGCAGAGTTTGTCATGCCGTTTAACATCGGCGTATCCAGACTTGGACCGATAGAAATGTTCCAGGGGGTCATATTAATAATATCCAGCACCCCTAGGGTCGAAATATTGGGTTTTTCACCGTTTATCAGTCTTTCATTGTAAGCAACAATGCTGGCGTAAGGAGCGGCTGCCGCTGCAAACGCAAGACTGCAGCCTGTGGTTAACAGCAGCAAAAGAGCACAAAGC
>DATMYT010000615.1:0-10929 GCA_035560855.1 Negativicutes bacterium
AAATATGTCTGACATAGGTTTTTATCGTTGTGAACAATGCGGAAATGTTTTGGCAATGCTGAAAAACGAGAGCTTAACGCGGTCATGCTGCTCAAAGACATTAACGAAACTAGAACCCAACTCAACAGATGGCGAAAAGGAACAGCATATTCCATTTATAACCCAAAACGGGGAAGGAATAAAAGTTGCGGTTGGATCGATCCTGCATCCAATGCTGCCGGAACACCATATTGAATGGATTGCGCTGGAAAGCGAAAAAAAAACGGTAATCATATACATAAGTGCTGGGAAGGAACCAAGAGCGGCGTTTTCAGACATCCGTTCAGGCGTTGTTTATACTTACTGCAATCTGCACGGACTTTGGGAGATGGCCTTTTAGTATTTGCGATAATCATTGCTGTATTCAATTCGACAATTACCGGTATGCCGTAGGGAAGATGCAACCGTTCGCATATAGTTTACCTGCATGAAAACCGAGCCATGAACTATGACAGTTTATTCGCCGTACAAGCAAAACGAGGATGACCTGCTGAAGGATAGAGGAGAATAAAATGAACACAATTACGATGAAAGACGGAACGCAGATTTATTATAAGGACTGGGGAACAGGTCAACCCCTTGTGTTTTGCCACGGATGGCCTCTGAGCGCAGATAGCTGGGAAGCGCAGATGATGTTTCTGGCGTCAAAAGGGTACCGGTGCATCGCACATGACCGCCGTGGTCACGGAAGGTCAAGCCAACCTTGGAATGGAAACGACATGGACACGTATGCCGACGATCTTTCGGAGCTGATCGAAACTCTCGATCTAAAGAACATTGTTCTTATCGGCTTTTCGGCGGGCGGCGGGGAAGTTGCCCGCTATATCGGCCGCCATGGCACGAAACGCGTTGCAAAAGCCGCGCTGATTTCGGCCGTGCCGCCGCTGATGCTGAAAACAGCCGCCAATCCCGCAGGGCTGCCGATCGAGGTATTTAACAAGATGCGCCTGAGCGCCATTGCCGATCGATCACAGTTGTATCTGGACTTAGCAAGCGGCCCGTTCTTTGGAGCAAACAGGCCCGGCTCCAAAGTTTCGCGCGGTATGATCGATTCGTTTTGGCTTCAAGGGATGCGTGCCGGCCATAAAAACGCGTTTGACTGCATCAAGGCATTTTCCGAAACGGATTTCACTGAAGATTTGAAAAAGTTTGATATTCCGACGTTGATCGTTCATGGCGACGACGATCAGATTGTACCAATCGGTGCGGCTGCTCTCAATGCGGCAAAGCTGATCAAAAACGCGGTGTTAAAGATCTATGTGGGTGCGCCGCATGGCCTCACGGACACACATAAGGATCAACTTAACGCCGACTTGCTGAGATTCCTGAAGAACTGACCGCTGCAATTGCCGCGAACCATCCGCTTATCCGACTAACTGAAAAATGCATTGCCGTCCGAAAGCAAGACGGCCGAAACGTAATTCAATTTTGCTGCAGAAAGTGAAAACTCCTCGGAAAACTGACAATCCCGTAAGTTTTCATTACCCAAACAGTCCATGCCGACCGTACTTGCTCCCTAGTCTTCTCGCTGCAACGACAAAGAAGCAAAGCCCGAATTCGACTTGTTCTGATCGGGTATCTAACTCAGCAGCAGCCTATGCGTTCAAGATCCCGAGAGAAAAGAGCGTAAATGCTGCAAAAAGTGATTCTCAGCATAAGAACGAAAGGGGAATACTATTATGTCGAGCTTTGGATCACCAAACTCCGGGCTTGCCAATCAAAACAAACTGAGTAATGACGAACTGATTCGCGCAATACGCTTTTTGGTGGCGTCAGAATATGAGGCCGTGCGGATGTATACGCAGCTTGCAGATTCGATCGACAATAAGATTGCGCGAGCAATGTTGAAGGAAATTGCTGATCAAGAAGTGATTCACGCCGGAGAATTCCTCAAACTCTTATGCCGCCTCGCTCCTGACAAGGAGCATCTTTGCAAAAGAGTAGAAAACAAAGCAGGAAAAATAATGAAAGAGACCCCCGCATAAACACGGAAGACAAGTGATATGCATTTCGAGAACAGGGGAGACATTCTATCATTTCATGCATTGATCGAGATTTCTGTTTTTTAAAAAGAAATACGGAATCATCGTTCAACAGAATCATCGTTCAGATGTGCAAATAGGCTGATACAGAATGACGGAACAATTGGTGCGGGAAAGCATAGTAACAGCAGCTTTCTTTTATCGGACGGTTGATGGTTATTATAAGAAAAAATACAGGAGGAACGCAAAATGATCCAGAAAAGACAAGTCTACAAATGCAGCGTATGCGGAAATATTGTAGAAGTACTGACCGCAGGCGGCGGAACGTTGGTTTGCTGTGGCAAAGACATGATACTGCAGGAAGAAAACACCGTTGACGCGGACAAGGAAAAGCATGTCCCCGTTGTGGAGAAAATCCCCGGCGGAGTTAAAGTAAAGGTCGGGCATGTTGAGCACCCTATGCTTGAAAACCACTATATTCAATGGATCGAGATTGAAACTTCCGAAAAGGTATACAGAAAAGAACTGGAACCGGGAGACAAGCCCGAAGCGCTGTTCTTAGTTACGGAGGATGTCATAAAGGCGCGGGAATACTGCAGCATACACGGTTTATGGAGGAGCTGAGGCGCTTGTTCGAGCGCCGACTTCATTAAGGGACATCGTGCTGAACGCGGCTGAAACCGTATGGCTTCAGCCGCGAATGGTTTTTTGCGAATCGGATGCAGAGGAGAAACGACCATCCAAACGGCGCTTGAAAAACAGAAGGCATTATATGCCAAGGAGGTTCCAAATTGAAAAAAGTAAACGCGGCAGAGCATTCCGGAAAAAGAAAACAGAACGCGGAACCCGTTCCCGGTGGCGAACTGCATCAGATCGCTGGGAAAAACAGCCCCATACTCACTACAAATCTTGGTGTTGCGATTTCCGACAATCAAAACTCGCTCCGCGCCAATCCGCGTGGGCCTACGCTTTTGGAAGATTTCACCCTGCGTGAAAAAATCACTCACTTTGATCACGAACGGATTCCCGAGCGCGTTGTACACGCGCGGGCAACGGGCGTGCATGGATACTTCGAACTGACGCACTCGCTGAAACGATACACCACCGCCAGTGTGCTGACCGAAGTCGGCCAGAAGACGCCGGTGTTTGCGCGCTTATCGACTGTTGCTGGCGGAGCGGGCTCAGCAGATACGCCGCGCGATGTACGCGGATTTGCGGTTAAGTTTTACACAAAAGAGGGGAATTGGGACCTTGTTGGCAACAACATACCGGTTTTCTTCATTCAGGATACGATTAAGTTTCCAGACCTCATCCATGCAATCAAAATGGAGCCCGACCGCGGATTTCCGCAATCGGCAACCGCGCATGATACTTTCTGGGATTTTATCTCGCTTACACCGGAGTCCATGCATATGGTCATGTGGATTATGTCCGACCGCACGCTGCCGCGCTCGCTGCGGATGATCGAAGGGTTCGGCGTGCATAGCTTTCAACTAATCGACGAAGCCGGGAAGCCGACCTTCGTTAAGTTCCACTGGCGGCCCGTACTCGGCCTGCAGTCCACCATTTGGGACGAAACCGTCAAGATATCCGGGGCGGATCCGGACTTCCACCGCCGCGATATGTTTGAGGCAATCGCGTTGGGGCATTTTCCCGAGTGGGAATTTGCGGTTCAGCTGTTTACGCAGGAGGAAGCGGATCAATTTCCCTTTGATCATCTGGATGCGACAAAGCTGATTCCGGAAGAGTTGGTACCGCTCAAGGTGATTGGACGGATGGTGCTCGACCGCTGGCCGGACAATTTTTTCGCGGAAACGGAGCAGGTTGCGTTTTGCCCGGCAAATATTGTTCCGGGCATCGATTTTTCAAACGATCCGCTGCTGCAAGGCCGGTTGTTTTCCTATCAGGACACGCAGCTTTCGCGCCTGGGTTCCCCCAATTTCCAACAGATCCCAATCAACGCGCCTAAGTGCCCGTTTGGAAACCAACAGCGTGACGGTTCCATGCAGACGGGGCATCCAATGGGACGCGTTGCTTACGAACCAAACTCGTTGTCCGAACTCGCCCCGCGCGAAACGTCTTCAACCGGTTTTCGCAGCGCCGTAACGGTGGAAACGGGGACAAAAAGCCGCACCCGAGCCGAGAGCTTCGCCGACCACTACAGTCAGGCGCGGCAGTTCTATATCAGTCAAACCGTTTATGAGCAGGCGCACATCGCTTCTGCGTTTGTGTTTGAACTTTCCAAGGTCGAACAGCTGCATGTGCGCGAAGCGATCGTTGGGCACCTGCGCAACATTGATGAAGACCTTGCCAGGCGGGTAGCCACTGGGCTAGCATTCGATAAAATGCCGGATGCGCCGGTACCCGCTGTGCCCGTGCGGGAGCTGCCGCCATCGCCTGCGCTGCAAATGATTGGCAAAATGAAGGACACGCTGATGGGGCGTGCGGTTGGAATCTTGATTGCAGATGGTTCGGACGGCGCTGCCGTCAAACGAATCCGGAAAGCCGCGATGGATGCGGGCGCAATTGTAAAGATCATCGCCCCCAAAATAGGCGGGGTAAAACTTGCCGATGGTTCGACGATGGCTGCAGACGGGCAACTGGCGGGCACCCCCTCCGTGCTCTTCGACGCAGTCGCCGTCATCCTTTCCGACGAAAGCGCAACATTACTTTCGCAGGAGAATGCTGCGGTTGATTTTGTGCGCGATGCGTTTGCTCATCTCAAAGCAATCGCTGCCGACAAAGGCGGCCAAACGCTTTTACGCGCGGCGAATATCGGGCAGGATGCAGGGGTTGTGCACGTAAAAGATAAAAAAGCATTTCTTGCCGCCGCCAGGACACGCCAGTGGGAGCGGGAGAAATCTGTTCGAATGCTGGCATAAACGGGTGTATTTTGTATGGATCGTGAAATTGGCGCGTGATGCATGATCAAATCAAAGAGTATGTGGACGCTATTTCAAGGCACTGCTGAGCCAAGCGATTCCTTTTATTTGAAACAGCTCTATTAGGTTGGAGGACTTGATTGGGTGCACAGAATCATAACAGAAAGAACGGAGCAGCACGAAATGGGCATTGGCAGGATATGGAGACCGGAAACCTTCCAGGGAAGGAATCGCAAGAAGAACTATTTTGAAGGATGGTACTTCAAGCTGATTGACAAGCAGCGTAAAACGGTCATGGCGATCATCCCGGGCATTTCCATAGGCGAAAGCCTGGAAGATGCGCACGCTTTTATTCAGGTAATCGATGCAGTGAAAGGGAAGGTGGAATACTTCCGCTTTGCTTTTGACGAGTTTCATGCAGATAAAACCAGAATGCTTGTGACAATAGGCCGAAATACATTTTCTGATAACGGGATCAAACTTGACCTGAGCAACGAGAACACAAAAATTTCGGGTGAACTGAACTTTACAGAGATCGACCGTTATCCCAAATCCTTCTTCAGCCCTGGTATCATGGGCCCCTTTTCTTTTGTTCCGGGGATGGAATGCTACCATGACGTTGTGAATATCAGCCATACCATAAACGGAAGTTTGCTTCTGAATGGAACGAAAACAGAATTGACAGGCGGAGAAGGGTATATCGAAAAAGACTGGGGGGACTCGTTTCCTCAAGCATGGGTATGGGTTCAAGCCAATCATTTTGAAGAGCCGGGCGCTTGCTTTATGTTCTCGGTTGCGCTGATTCCCTGGCTTGGCAAAAAATTTACCGGCTTAATCGCCTTTTTACGGACAAAAAGCGGGTTTTATAAATTTACTACATACAATGGAGGCAAGATCCGCTCCATTCAACTCGGGGAAAATACACTTGACGTTACACTCTCAAACGCGAAGTATGTTTTAAGCTTTTCAACAAACTGTCCCGCGGGCGGCATACTCAAAGCACCGAAGAATGGGTTGATGAGCCGCGAGATTGAAGAGAGCATTACTGCTGAAACGACACTGCGAATGAGCCGGCGCAATGGAAGCGTTCTGTTTCAGGGCACAAGCCAGTGGACGGGCATAGAAATTGCCGGAGGCTTGGAAGAGATCATTCGGTTATAGAAAGTCGCTCTTTTCATAGTTTTTTACAAGAGCGTTCATCTGCCCAAATAGTTGAATAAGCAAATAAAGAAGCAATCAGTAAGAAGGGAAACACCGATGTACAATCTGTTGATTGGAGGCGCCGCCGGTCAAGGTATTGATACGACGGCAGCCGTTCTTGAGAAGCTGCTGAAACGATCCGGCTATTTCGTGTTCACGATAAGGGATTTCATGTCCCGGGTTCGAGGCGGTCATAATTTTTCATTGATTCGTTTTGGAACCGAACCAATCTATTCGCACAGCAGCCATCTGGACGGAATCGTAGCGCTCGATGACGAAACAATCATGCTGCATCAGGAGCAGTTGAACGAAAACGGGTTCATTCTCTGCGACAGTAAATTATCCGCCGCGGATCCCCGCCTGATGAAGTTTGACATGGATGGCATGGCAAAAAAGCTTGGCAACCCGCGCGTATCCGGAATCATAGCGGTTGGAATCCTGCTCAAATTGTTCGGCGTATCATTAGATGGCGCGGAGGATGTCCTTCGTGCGTTTGTGAAACCGCAATATTTAGATATCAACAGCAAGGCGCTGCTGGAAGGGTATCAGGCTGCGCAGGAGCGTTATAAACATCTGGGCGGGCAATATCGCGACTGGATGCTTATTTCCGGAAATAATGCCGTGGCTCTTGGCGCCGCTACGGCCGGCCTGCGCTTTTATTCCGCCTATCCCATGTCGCCATCCACATCCATCATGGAGACGCTCGCCTCGCTGGGTGACGAAGCCGGTTTGGTTATTGAACAGGCAGAAGACGAGATTGCCGCAATCAACATGGCCATTGGCGCTTCGTATGCGGGCGCAAGAGCAATGACCGGTACGTCGGGCGGCGGGTTCTCCCTGATGGTAGAAGCGCTTGGCCTTTCCGGCATGACGGAAATACCACTTGTTGTGATCGATGTGCAGCGTCCGGGGCCAGTCACCGGGCTGCCGACGCGGACGGAACAAAGCGATTTGAGGTTCGTCATTTCCGCTTCACAGGGCGAGTTTCCGCGGATGGTGATTGCGCTGCGCAATCCGTCGGACGCTTTCTACCAGACTATGCGTGCCTTTCACATGGCGGAAAAGTATCAAATCCCGGTCATTCTGTTGAGCGATCAGTATCTAGCCGACACAACTTATACCATAGAAACTTTCGATCCAGGGAGGATCCGTGTTGCCAGTTCCGCGGCGGAATACAGCGCAAAAGGCGAGTACCTTCGTTACCGGTACAGTAAAACCGGTGTTTCTCCCCGTCTGATTCCAGGCAGAACCAAAAATCTTGTTTTGATCGACAGTGACGAGCATGACGAGCGCGGATGGATCACGGAATCTGCCGACGTACGCACAAAGATGATGGACAAGCGTATGAAGAAGCTGGAGGGCATTCGGCAGGAACTGTTGGAGCCGGACTTTCTGGGTTCAGATGGTTACGATACATTGCTCCTCGGCTGGGGCTCGACGTGGGGCCCGATTGCGGAAGCGGTTCAGATTTTGAATCATGAGGGGAAAGGACTTTATGCCGCTCTGATTTTCGGGGACATCTATCCGCTGCCGAAGAACCTGTTGTTGGGAAAAGCGCCCAAAGCCAAACGCGTTATTAACGTGGAGCAAAATGCAACGGGGCAACTTGCCGGACTGATTCGAGAGGAAACCGGCATCGTCTGCACGGGCAGCATCTTAAAATACGACGGCAGACAGATTTCAGGGGAAGAAATCGCGGATCGCATGCGAAAGGAGGTACAGAAATGAGTACCGAGACGTTTTGCACCTTTGAGACTGCCTGGTGTCCGGGCTGCGGGAATTTCGTCATTTTGGAATGCCTGAAAACCGCGCTGGAACAGTTGGGCAAGGAGCCTTCCGGCGTGCTGATTGCGGCGGGGATCGGTCAGGCGGCGAAAACGCCGCAGTATATCAATGCAAATGCGTTTTGCGGCCTCCATGGGCGTTCGCTCCCGGCGGCTGTCGCGGCCAAGATTGCCAATCAAAAGTTGACTGTGATTGTGAACACGGGAGACGGGGATTCTTACGGCGAAGGCGGGAACCATTTTATTCACAACATCCGCCGAAATGTCGATATTACGCATTTTGTTCACGACAATCAGATTTACGGCCTGACAAAAGGACAGGCATCGCCAACTTCCGCAGCCGGGCTTGTGACCGGAGTTCAGACCGACGGAAATTTCAACGAACCGCTGAATCCGGTGCTGCTGGCGATTGCCTGCGGCGCGGGATTCGTATCTCGCGGCTTTACGGGACGAAAGGAACACCTGATCGCGCTGATGAAACAGGCGATTGCGTATGAAGGTTACGCGCTTGTCGATATTCTGCAGCCCTGCGTCAGTTTTAATAAAATGAACACATTTGCCTGGTACAATGAGCGGGTTTACGAACTGGACGAATCGCACGATTCTCAAAACAAGACCGCCGCTATGACAAAAGCAATGGAGTTCGACGAGAAGATTCCGATCGGAGTGCTATATCTTGAGGCAAAGAGCACGTATCATCAAAAAAACGTTGTCCTGAAGCAGGGGATCCCCTTGCTGGAAAGAAAGACTGATCCAGCGTTGATCAACCGGCTGATTGCATCGTACATCTAAATTTGAATTGGAGGAAATTACACAGAGTGTAGGAAAAACTCCGGATAAAAACATAATTAGCGCCACCAATTTCGATATTGCGGAGTGGGCTCCTATACATGAGGATTATCCTCCGCAAAATAATGGCCTTCGTATTCAGTCGTTTATAGTAAAAACAGCGCTGTGCGGAAGGAACTCGTTGCAGTCCCTTAGCCAGCGCTCTGATTTGTCTCTGGCATCTTCTGGCGACATAAACTAATTCATGTTCAGTCAACCGTCCCGGAAGCTGCCTTTGAAGTACTCGAAGCAATAAGATACCAGTGAGATCTGAATCTTCGAAAACATTGACTTTATATAGGTTCGATCCTAGAATGAAAAGAGTAGTTCGTCACTTGTTTATGTAAAAGACAGAAAAAATCACAGTGAGTGCTGTTTGCAAACACCATCAAATGACGATGCCATATTTGATTATGGAGGGAAAGCAGTTGCCAATCATTACAATTTCGAGACAGATGTACAGCTTTGGCGATGAAATCGCGGAAGCGTTGTCCCGAAAACTCGGTTGGGAGTTGCTGACACGAAACGCATTGATCACACGCTTCTGCGGAGATGATACGACAGATGACGATCGCCATATGCTGACTGAAAGCGCGAAGTATTATTTAAAACCCAGTAATACAAAAGTATCGTTTATAGATGTTTTAACAAGCAATCTTGAAGGGTATCTAACAGATCACTCAGCAATATTAGTGGGATTTGGCTCTCAAATGATATTCGCCCAGCGTAGGGACGCTGTGCACGTTAGGATATTTGCGCCGAAGGAAATTAGGGTAAACCGGGCGAAGAAACATTTTCATGTGACCAAGGAAGAAGCGGAGAGCATCATTGATGTTGCAGACAAGAAGCATAGAAAGTTTGTTTCAACGGTTTTTGGAGCCGATCTTTGCGACCCTGCGAACTACCATTTAGCATTAAATACAGCATTACTCTCTGTTGACGAATGCGTTACGGCAATATTAGCTCTTCAAAAGGAGCATGAATTCCGCAGACAGATTGAAATCGAGACAAGCCGGCAACAAATATCCAGTAATTTGACAGATTGTTCGATTTTCAAGACTGAAGCAGAAGCGGAGTTTGCGAAAATTCTGGATATGTACCAGCTGGACTGGAAATATGAACCTAAGACTTTTCCAATCGAATGGGATGCCGAAGGCAATGTGACGATGGCATTCAGTCCGGATTTCTATTTGACGAAATTTGACTTGTACATAGAATTGACAACAATGAATCAGAAATATGTAACTCTGAAAAATAAAAAGGCCAAAAAACTCCGTGAACTGTATCCCGGCATCAATGTTAAAGTCATGTACAAGAAGGATTTTAATACCCTCATGGAACGCTTCAAATGATAAGGGTGAAAAATGTGGATATTGCAAATATCAAAAGAGTTATCGTCAGCGAAGAGAAATTAAAACAAAGGATATTGGAACTCGGCAAACGTATATCGGAAGATTACGCAGGCAAGGAACTGGTGCTTGTTGGCGTTCTAAAGGGGTCAATCTATTTTTTGACCGACCTATCAATAGCGATTGACCTTCCGCTGCAGATTGATCTAATGTCAATAGGCGTTTTTTCTAACTCTACTGGTAAAACCGGCGTTGTCCGAATTACAAAGGATATGGACTATGATATTACCGGCAGGCATGTCATTGTTGTGCAAGATATCATACGATCTGGCTTGACGTCGGGATATTTATTACAAAACTTTGAAACAAGGGGTGCTGCTAGTATCAAGCTTTGTTCACTATTGTATTCGCCGGAAGAATTTATCCTAAATTTCCCAATCACATATTATGGTTTCGAGGTATCAAAAGCTTCATGGCTGGTTGGTTACGGGTTGGATATTGAAGAGAAGGGGAGAAATCTGCCGTATATTGCAGAAATCAAGGGGATGCGAGCTTAGCCTCACGATCCCCTTGATTTTATGTACAAAAAAAGGACTCCAACGGTTCCTTATAAGCGCATACTTGAACGTCAACTATTTGAATAAAAGTCTTTCAATCTAATTCGTAAACGTTGTTTGCTTTTTCCGTTCGACAATAAACTAATGTTTTATGCCGTCCATCCATTACAATAATCGTCTACTTGTTAAATCTAGATCAGCTGCACTTTCGTGTTCGCCAGATCCTTCTTTTACTTTCCGTATTTTCATACGGAGTTTCCGTCAAGCACTTACCTAGTTCGGTAATCTCTGGAGTCCATCTCAATGAT
>DATMYT010000616.1:0-3707 GCA_035560855.1 Negativicutes bacterium
ATCTTCATCTACCCAAATTCCTTCGATTGGGTCCAGCGGTCTTCCTTCAAAGTATTTTTGGATTACTTGGTCTTGCGTTAGTTCCTTAAAAGGGTTTTCTGCCGCATAAGAGATTCCCGAAAAAATAAAAACAAGTAAAACCAATAAGCCAAAAAAGGTTTTTTTGCCCATTTATTGGCCCTCCCGGTAAATGCGTTTCCCAAATAGTTCTATTAATTACCACGAATTTCCTTTGCTTTATATGCGGCATGTAAGGTGCCGACTCAAATAATTGAGAGAGGTATGTCAAATGAGCGACGACCTAGCCCCGGCCCGGGGGATTGTATGCGGCTTAATACTGGGTGCCGTTATCTGGGCCATTATTCTGGCTGCCGCCCACTGCCACGCCAGCCCCTTGCAGCAGGTCACGGTCACGCACATCGTGGCCCAGGGTGAGACGCTGGAGGACATCGGTCGGTTTTACGCAGACCCGGTAATAGATGATCCCAGGTATGTGGCTGAGTTTGTTGAGGGCATTTTTGAATACAACTACCACACAGTGTTTGAACCGCGCGGGGGCAGCCGGGAAGTGCGGCCGGGCGATACATTGCGGGTGGTATTTTGGGCAAAGGTGAGCACGGACTAGGGGTGAGGAGGTAGAGCATGTTTATCTCATATCAAGACCTTGAATTGGAGCAAAACAAAGGTTTGGATTACAAAATTGAATCGGCGGTCAAAGCAATAGCTTCCGCCCTGAAGGTCTGCAATCATCGACCCGCCTTGGCTTTTTCGGCTGGCAAAGACAGCACTGTACTTTGGCACCTATTCCGTACGCACTTCCCCGACTGGCTGGACCGCCTTATTATCATCTATGGCAACACCGGCGTCGAGTACCCCGAATGTCTGACGTTCGCAAAACAACTCGCCCAGGAATGGGGGCACGGCAACTTTTACGAAGCTACGCCGGGTCGCACGGAAGATGATGGGCTTAAATACGCCGCCCAACAGGAAATACTGCAATACCTTATTGATACGAATCAGATTCGCACTGTTCTGAAAGATGACGGGAAGTTGAAAAGCGGGGATGCTCTGGAAAGGGCCTGCCCTGACTACTTACGGGAGAAATTCGTCAAAGAGCGTATAACCTGGCCAGCCGGGACGCGAAAAAACTTTTGGTGGTGCGTCGATCAGTACGGGTGGCCGCTGTTGGGAAAAGCGAGATCGAAGCTGAAGGCCAGGAGAATCAATATCGACTGCTTTCTCCGTTTCTCCCAAAGCGTCAGTCAGGACGAAAAGCTACTGGCCTACTATAAGCTGCTCAAACAGGTTAAATTCAGCCAGGCGTGCTGCGACATCCTGAAAAAAGAGCCGTCTGAAAGGCTTCAGGCAGAGATGGATGTCGACGTAATCTTCAAGGGCTTGATGGCGGCCGAGTCAAGGACTAGGCAGACCAATTTCGTCACCCGGGGTTATCTCCTGCAAAGCCACCGTGACCATTTGGGTTCTGACCCATTCTGGCATTGCAATCCGCTTTCTATTTGGACCGATGACGATATCTGGGCTTACATCCACCGTTTCAGCGTTCCTTACTCCAGCCTATATGACATGGGGTGGACGGACAATAAAGGGGTTTGCCATAAAATCAAGCGTAACGGCTGCATGGGTTGCGGCACCGACTTGCTTTACCCGAATAACCACATGGCCATGCTCAGGCGCACGCATCCGAAGTTCTGGCATCTCTATATGAGCATGGGCATGGCCCAGGAGATTCAGAATATCCAAATTGCGCGGCGGAACGGGCAGGTTAGCCTATTCGATTATTTCGGGGTTGAAGCATTGATTGAAGAGCGTCCCTGTATTTTTGATCGCATTGATCATCTGATTTATGAGGATGACACGATTGAAGAATACGACCCGGATATGGATGATGAGGCTAGTTAATTTCCAACGCGGTGAGCACGGACTAGGGGTGAGGATGATGCAGAATTTAGCGGTACACTTTAGCAGTGAATCGCCGGAATGGGAGACTCCGCAGCCATTCTTCAACGCACTGAATGAAATATTTGGCTTTACGGTAGACGTCTGCGCCACCAAAGATAACGCGAAATGCCAGCGATATTTTACTCCCGAACAAAACGGTTTGGCCCATGAATGGAAGGGTGTTTGCTGGATGAATCCGCCATATGGGCGCGAGATAGGCAAGTGGGTAAAAAAGGCGTACGAATCCAGCCAAGCAGGCGCTACGGTTGTTTGCTTGCTACCGGCGCGAACGGATACCTCATGGTTCCAAGATTACTGCATGAAAGGCGAGATCCGATTTTTGCGCGGCCGGTTGAAATTTGGCGGGAGCAAAAATAACGCGCCATTTCCCAATGCTATTGTGGTATTCAGGACCAACGACGGGTGGCGGGACCAAATAGGGCTATTTGAAGCGGCGCCATGATTAAAGGAGTGAGGAGATGCGAATCGGCCTAGTACATGTTGACGGCAAACTCCCAAACCTTGCGCTGATGAAGCTCTCTGCCTGGTATAAGGCCAAAGGCGATGAAGTGACGCTGCTGAAACCGGCGGATGTGTTGAAAGGGCAAAACTTGTTTTATCAGCCAGACAAGATATATGCCGCTGTCATATTTGACAAGGACGTATCAAAGGAAACCCGGCATAACGCTGTATTGGTCAGAAGGCTAGCTGCTATGGGTGTAGAGGTCGGCGGCACGGGTTGGGATTTAGCGAAGCGATTGCCGGATGAAGTAGAGCACATGAAGCCGGATTACGACCTTTACGGCATTGACTACGGGATTGGGTATCTCAGCCGTGGGTGTATCCGGCAGTGCGGTCCCTGTGTGGTCTGGCGGAAAGAAGGGTATGTCCATCACGTAGCCTGGCCGGAAGAATTGGTTAATCCGCGGTCAAAACTAATTGTCGTACTGGATGGGATATTCAACGCAAGCCCTTACTGGCAAGGAAAAGCGCAGTGGTTTATCGACAATGACTATACCATTGATCTGACTCAGGGAATGGATATTCGCTCTGTGGATGATCAGGCGGCAAAACTGATCTGCGCAATGAAGCACCGGAACAAAATCCACTTCGCCTTTGACCATATCAACGATGAACCGGCAGTCAGGCGCGGTTTGAAAATTTTAATCAAAGCCGGGATGCGGCCTGACGCCCTGACATTTTACATATTGACCAACTATAACAGCACTTTTGAGCAGGACATGAAGCGGATCAATATTATCGAGGAATACGGCGCAAATCCCTACGTGATGATTTACAAAAAGGATACGGCACCAAGACGGATTCGGCATTTACAGCGATGGTGCAATAGTAGGCCACCTATTAGGAAAGTTTGCCGGTTCGAAGATTATAAGGGTTAGGCATGTAAAAGCCCGGCACTAGGCCGGGCCTATAAAAAGGACTATCAGCACGAGCTGTGGGAGACTCCTGCAATATAGTTTATGCATTTGGGATGGGAGAGATACGCAATGCAACTCTTTCAGGAGATAATTGTCGACAACTTTGCCGGCGGTGGCGGCGCCAGTACCGGCATAGAGATGGCCACCGGCTGCAACGTCGACATTGCCATCAACCATGATCCCGCGGCGATCGCCATGCACAAGGCAAACCATCCCGGCACTGAGCACTATTGCGAATCGGTCTGGGATGTAGACCCGCGGCAGGCCGTCAAGGGCCGCCTGGTCGGCCTGTGCTGGTTCTCGCCGGAC
>DATMYT010000617.1:0-11452 GCA_035560855.1 Negativicutes bacterium
CGATAAATTCCTTCAAAGCCAACCTCCAAAAAGGAAACGTAAAACGGCAAAATTAGAAATAGCATAAACATTCCAACTGCAAGCTTTCCTGTGATGCCAACAACAAATACATTCATCTGCGGCATGATTCTCGCAAGAATCCCCAACGCAACATCAGTCATTAAAACGGTTCCCAACACAGGCAGTGAAATTCGCAGCGCCATAACAAACATGTTGGCCACAGCATCCACCATAAATTCTGCGGCGTTACCGAGCTGCAACTGGACTCCCAGCGGAACGGCCTTAAAATTGTCCGCCATAGCAGTAATCAACATATGATGTCCCTGTAATGCCAAGAAAACCACCAAAGCCATTAAAAATTTAAAATTGCCGATCAGAGGAACTTGTTGGCCAAATTGTGGATCAAAAACATTTATCATTCCAAACCCGATCTGCATGTCGATCAATTGCCCTGCCATTTGAACCGATTGGAGAAAAAGCGCCGCAACATAGCCGGATGCCAAACCATAAGTAAGTTCAACCACCAACCACCAAGCCAGCATTAGCAACGAAGCCGGTTGCTGATTTTGTGTCAATTTCGACATCGGTAACATGAACAACGCCAACAGAATAGCCAAACCAATCCGTGCATAAACAGGGATCACCTTGCTGCCAAACACGGGTGCACTCGTCACAACCCCGGTAACGCGGGCAAATACCAACAAAAATTGAATAAACTGATTGGCATATTCGGTGGGAAACTCCACAAGATGCCTCCGAAATTATCGAATCACACTGCTAAACGACATAAACATTTCACGAGTATAATCGACCATCATTCCCAGAATCCACGGTCCAAAGATAAGAATCGCCACAAATGTGGCGATAATCTTGGGAACAAAAACCAGTGTCTGTTCCTGAATTTGCGTCGTAGCCTGAAAAATACTGACAATGACACCGACAATGAGTCCCAGCCCCAGCATTGGCGCCGATATTAACATTACAGTGTATAATGCTTCCCTGCCCAATTGAATGGCAATATCTTGCGACATTATATTGCTGTGCCTCCTTCTTTCTTAACTAAATGTCATCAACAAAGAACGAATGATCAAATGCCATCCGTCCACCAAAATAAACAGCAATACTTTGAACGGCAAAGAAATCATGACAGGTGGAACCATCATCATGCCCATGGACATCAAGGTGCTGGCCACCACCATATCTACAACAATAAAAGGAATATAAATGAGGAAACCAATCTGAAAAGCGGTTTTCAATTCACTGATGATAAAGGCCGGAATCAAAACCATTGTAGGGACTTCGTTCTGAGTTTCCGGACGTGGTCCGTCCGACAAGTTTACAAACAAAGCCACATCATTTTCGCGTACCTGTTTAAACATAAATTCCCGCAAAGGTTTTAGCGCTTCCGTTGTAGCAACTTCCTGCGATATCGATCCTGCCAGATAAGGTTGCCAGGCATTCTTGTTTATTTGTTCCAGATAAGGCGACATCGTAAAAAATGTCAAAAACAAAGCTAATGCAACAATGACCTGGTTGGGTGGCATCTGTTGCGTTGCCAGGGCACTGCGAAGAAACGATAATACGACAATAATGCGAGTAAACGCCGTCATCATAATGATGATCGACGGCGCCAAAGAAAGAACCGTCATCGCCAGCAGTATCTGCAGACTGAGCGCCACATCTTGTGGCTTGTTGGCCGGTTCAATACCAATATTCAGATTAGGAATCGGAATCATGGGCGCCGCTTCAACAATAGAGCAAAAACAGCAAATTAACAGGAGCACCGGTAGAAATAACTTTCCCACAGACGTCCTGCCTTGCATCAGTTCATGCATCGACAATCGGTCCTTACCTCTTCTCATGGTCATCATTTTGTTGGGATCCCCCCGGTGGAGAAAACATTCCGGGGAATCTTTCCCTAATCTGCTTCAATGCCAAAATCTGTATCCCCAATGCATCCTCGAAAGACGGCTTGGAGGTTTTGGCGGCATCTCGAATGGACGCGATCTGTTCGGGCGAATCGACTTCAAACAGTAGCCTTATTGAATGTTCAGTAGCGCCGACAACAAAGAACCGCCCCGCCATCTCCACCAGATGAATATTGCGATTCGGTCCCAAGGCCAATGTCGTATGAATTGATGAGCCTGTACCATGTCCGCTGCCACCCATTCTGGTAGCAATGAAACGCGACGTGAGATATGCCAGAAAAATTACACCGATGAATAAAACGATCAGGGAAAGTGCATACGCCATAGTTCCCCAAGTAGAGCCCGTAGTCTTGGCCGGTTCCTGATATTGGAGATAGCCTGGCGACGCAGGAGCAACTAGTTGCTCCGCCGCCAAAACCCAACCGGAAAAGCTACAAACCACAACAATAAAAAGGCTCACCAAGAGAAGCCTACGGCTCGTCAACCTCCGGATCATCTACCCAACGGCCTTGCGAATTGCTTCCAGCACTCGATCAGGCTGAAACGGCTTGACGATAAAATCTCTTGCGCCTGATTGAATGGATTCAATAACCATCGCTTGCTGGCCCATGGCGCTACACATAATGATTTTTGCCTGCGGGTCAATTTTTTTAATTTCCTTGACCGCGCTGATTCCATCCATCTCCGGCATAGTAATGTCCATAGTCGTCAGATCTGGTTTCAATTCCTTGAACTTTTCAACAGCCTGCAATCCATTAGCACCTTCACCGACCACTTCAAACCCGTTCTTGGAAAGGATATCCTTGATCATCATTCGCATAAATGCCGCATCATCGACTACCAAGACTCGTAATCCCATCAGCAATCCCCTTCCTTACCTCATTGGCAATCTAACTTTGGTATATATTACTGCAAAGTACTGGCTCTTTCCTGCAAGCTCACGATACCCGTGATGCGAACGCCGAAGTTTTCATCGATGACCACTACTTCGCCTTTGGCGACGATCTTGCCATTTACTAGAATATCTACCGGCTCACCAGCCAATTTATCGAGCTCAAGTACGGACCCAGGCGCCAGTTCAAGAATTTCTCGGATCAGTTTACGCGTACGGCCCAACTCGACAGTAACCTGAAGTGGCACATCCATAATCATGCTGATATTGGAATCCGCAAAATTCATTCCCGCCGACTGTTTTAGCGGTGCAAACTGCGCCGTTTGTACCATGACATTTTGATCCCCCATCACACGTTGTTGTTGAGGAGGAGGCGCCGCAAAACTCTGTTGTTGCATTGGCGGCGCGGCTGCCATTGGCGCTTGAGCAGGTGCTGCCGGTCTTGACGGTTGTGGCGTTGGAGCAGGAGCAGGAGCCGGGGCAGGCGCAGATGAATGCAGCAACCCATCTACCATATCTCTTGCGACATTCAGTGGCAAAAGCAGCATGATTTCGCTGTCAATGAGACCTTCCACCACCATGCGGAACGCAATACGGGCTAAAGTCTCTCCACCTACCATGCTGTCTGTAATATTATCACTTCCAGCCAAATCAATCAACCTGACTTTGGGCGGGGCCAAATCAACCCGACTCTTGAATATGCTTGATAACGAAGTAGCAGTAGCGCCCATCATTTGATTCATAGCCTCGGCTACCGCGCTCATATACAGCTCGCTCATGCCTTCCGGCGGATTAGATCCGTCATTTCCCATCATCAAATCGGCAATAATCGCTGCATCCGATTCTTTCATCGCCAACAAATTCGTACCGTTGATTCCCTGTGTAAAACGTACTTCCACAATAATATACGGCATCGGATATTCTTTTCGCATCTCATCAAGAACGCCGATAGATACGCGCGGAGTTGTAATCTCTACACGGCGCGACAAGAGTACCGACATGGTCGTAGCAGCGCTCCCCATAGAAATGTTCCCCACTTCGCCCAAAGCGTCTATCTCAACGTCTGAGAGCTGGTTGGCAGTTGCTGCCGGAGCAGGTGCTGCCGAAGATTCACTTCGCAACAAAGCATCGATTTCTTCCTGCGATAAAAAACTATCACTCATGTCCATCATCCTCCTCAACCACTGCACGGGTAATTTGAATCGCAATTCGATTGTTGGAGCTACCGGGTTTGCATTTAAACTTTTGCTGCTGTCCGATAATAACGGACAATTCTTCATTTACTCTTGTATCGAGTCGCACTACATCGCCCACAGTCAGGTCAAGCATTTCCCCAACAGTAACCGAAACTTTCCCCAGCTCAACCATCAGTGGAACCAATGTCCGTTCCAGTTTCTTCTGCAATAGGGTCGCATTTGTCTGGGACCCAGCGCGGGCGATTGACGAAGCAACCCAGAAGGATGTGGTCAGCTTGGGCATGATCGGCTCCAGCACCAGATACGGAATACAGAGGTTGATAAATCCTTCCGTCTGCGCAATCCGCGTCTGCAGAGTGATGATAACCACCATGTCATTGGGCGGTACGATCTGCGTAAACTGTGGATTACTCTCGATCGCTTCCAATCGCGGTTCCACAGTAACGACCTGCCGCCACGCTTCTTGCAATGATTCCAGCGCTTTATTCACAATTCGCGCAACAATTGATTGTTCTATGTCAGTCAGTTCCCTTGATTTGGCAGGAGGCGTCCCTACACCGCCAAATAAGCGGTCAATGATCGAAAAAACAATGGAAGGATTGATCTCCATCAATGCGTTGCCGGAAAGCGGACGCATTTCAAAAATGCTGATCACGCTGGGGTTAGGCATTGAACGGATAAACTCTTCGTACGTCAATTGGTCGACCGAAGCCACGCTAACCTGCACCATGGTTCGCAGATGCGCCGATAGATATGTGTTTAGCAAACGAGCGAAATTTTCGTGGAGCATATAGAGCGTGCGGATCTGATCTTTGGAAAACTTGTCCGGACGCTTAAAATCATATAACTTGATTTTCTTTTGTTTTTGTTCCTGTTTGATGTTTTCGGCGCTGACTACACCGGTTGATATCGCCGATAAAAGTTCGTCTATCTCGTTTTGCGAAAGAACGTCAGCCAACAGTTACCACCACCTTGCCTACGGCATATTTCATTGAGTTATGCTCTACTGCAGCAACAAATTGGTAATATATACTTCATACACGACTTCTTGTCCCAGTGCCTTATTGACTTCCTGCTTGATGAGTTCCTTCAGCCGGTCCTGTTTCTGCGGATCGTAATCATCTATACGTTGGGACCGCAAAACATGCAGCACCGCATCCTGTATTTTTATTTCCGCAGGCGACAGGGTTTTCCCTGCTGCCGCTTGTGCTTTTTTATCCGGCTTTAACTCCAGGATCACGCCAATTTTAAGGTAACGTCCACTCGTTGCCGTGCCGATATTGACAATAAAACCTTCCTTGGGATCGCCCAGCTTCATCAGGTATCCGGGTTCACGCGGAGCAGCCGCCTTGCCGCCGCCCATATAATTAGCCACCACGTAATAAGCGGTTCCGCCGGCTAACGCCAACACCAGAACCAGACCCACAATCACATAAATAAAAATTGGTTTTTTCGTTGGAGTAGGTTGTTCTTCTACTACCACTTCATCCGGCATAGATCGTCCCTCCCTGGTATTGAGCTACGCGAATATTATCGGACAAACCGATTGATTTCGCGACGATACTCGATGACTAAACGCACAATGTCATCCATGCTTTCTTCAACAATGATCTTGTTGCCGTTTGTAAGCGTGACTACTGTATCTGGGGTCTCCTCCACCATCTCGATCAACTCGGCATTCAGAACAAATTCATGCTCTTTGGTTTTAAATTTCTTCAACTTAATCATCGCACATCTCCCCTTTAGAATCAATGCCTCTCCGGAGTCTGTATCCCACCCCGGAGAGGCGTGATGCTACAAATTATCGTTTCAGGTTAGCTAATTCTTCCAACATGGTATCGGTAACTGTGATAATCTTGGAGTTCGCTTGAAATCCGCGTTGTGTAATTATCATTTTACTAAATTGGTCAGCTAAGTCAATATTGGCCATTTCCAACGTGCCGGGAGATATCGTTCCACGCCCGCCTGTGCCGCTGATGCCGACCTGCGGCGTCCCGGAGTTGTTTGATACTGCAAACAACGTATCCCCAGTCCGGAGCAAGCCACCCGGATTGGTAAACGTTGCCAACGCTACCCGAGCCAGGTTCAGATTCTTGCCATTACTGAACTTCCCGACCACCATTCCGCTGGTATCAACGCTCTTGGAATCGAGTGACCCGGCAGCATATCCGTTCTGGGTCGCGGCTTGGGCAGTATTTGTCCCGCCATACTGAGTCAACGCGCTGACGTCCAGCGTAACAGAAGACTGGGCTGCGCCAGGTGCGGTAAAGGTAACCGGGCTGACTGTGCCAGTGGTGGTATAGGTTGGGTTACTGGCAGCATTAAACACATTACCGGAGGGAGCCAAGTCTCCAGCTGCAGTGTTGCCCAGCGTCATCGATTGCAATGAAGCGCCAGTCCCCACGTTAAACGTTGAAGCATTTAGCGCCGGCGAGAAGGTATAATTGGGGCTTGCCCATGTAACCGTTCCGGATATAAGCGTCGTCGGTGACGTTATTCCCGCCTCGGTCAATTGATAGGACCATGTCGGAGTCGGGGTTGTGCTCGTGTTGGTAAACTTCATCTGCAATACATGCGGCGTTGCTTTTGCATCAAACACCGTATAATATGCGTTGTGCACCGATGCCGCCGTATTGTCCAGTTGAACGTGTGGCACCGTAAGGACTGAAGTTCCGGGAGCTACGAGCGGAATTGAGCCGACAAACGCCGCTGCCGGTGCAGCTCCGACTGCATTGGTAGGAATTATATTTGCGCCAGTGCCCCAAGGATCAAAATGAGTAGCAACAGGAATTCCGGGAACAAAAGTGTTTCCGGCAGGCGCTCCAGCAGAAGGAGTAATCGTTCCGGACCCTAACGATGGAGTTGTAGTACCTGCAGCATAAATATTATATGAAAATGCTACACCATTGGGGGAAGTAATCGCCATATCATAATTGTGTGCATTACCGCTGGCGTCATAGAGACTAAAGCCAACAGTATGCGTAGAACCTGCAGCATTTGAGTCAAGTGCCATCCCATTGGCAAACGCAACCGCTGTTTGCGGCAAGCCGCCTGGCTGCACCTGTCGCACCGTCGGTGTCCGTCCTGTTGTATCAAAAGATATTTGAGTCAGTGCATTTGATACGGGGATACTGGCATCCGCCAAACTGGCTTTGGCTAGCCAAACATTGTTCACATCATCAACTTTGATGAATTTCTCGCCAAGGCTCTGTACAGCCCCTAGCGAATCATAAATATCCATTGCTGTAACACCAGTAGAACCAGGAGTATCAGTACCGGACAAATTCCCGGCAAACGTCATTGAAGTCGTTTGTTCCGCCGGAATTGTTATACCCATCGGGATCTCTATGCTGGTAATCGGTCCGTTGGTATCAACCACGCCGTTGACACCGACCCACCCCATGACTTTCATGCCGGTTCCTGGAATTTCATAGTTGCCGACATTATCAAAATCAAAGGCTCCGGCCCGGGTATAATATTCGTTGGCTCCATCGGAAACAATGAAAAATCCTTCATTTTGAATCGCCAGGTCGGTTTGTTTGCCTGTAGGCTGGTAACTACCGCTGGTCATGAGGGTGTCCACACTGGCCATCCCCACTCCCAAGCCGATCTGCATCGGATTGGTACCGCCGCGGTTCCCTGTTGCGCCAGCCGCGCCCTGCATCGTTTGGCTTATAACGTCGGAAAAAGTGGATCGGCTGCCTTTATAACCAGGAGTATTGACGTTGGAAATATTGGCACCAATCACATCCATAGCCGACTGATGGTTTCGTAAACCGGCAACGCCGGAAAACAATGAACGCATCATAGTGAAATGACCTCCCTCTATTTTGAATGGCCCTGACTCATACGCCGTGCGACTGCTTCAATCCTTCAGCAGCCGGGGACTCCCCCGAGAGGTCCAGTCCTATACGATCACAGCGCTATCAATGTTTGTAAAGACATTGTCCTTGATACTGGCGCCATCCATGGCCGTGATGACCGTCCTGTTGGTCACACTCACTACGAGAGCCAAATCATTGTTCATCAGAATCAACGATTCCCTTGCTCCTTTTTGCGCCGCCTTATCTACGGCATTTTGCAGTTGATTCATCTGCGTCGATGTCAGATTGATATTCCGTGTCTGTAACCGTTGTGTTGCATGCTGGGAAAACTTCACGCCGCCGATGGCTTGATTTAGCGCCTGTTCGAAAACGCCTCCCGTTGATTCGGTTCGAGCAGAATTGGTTTTGCTTGTTGAAGGCGTTTGAATAGGCTGAATCGGTTGGTTTGCGAGATAAAACCGATTATCCATCATCACACGGTCGTTCCTGTAGTCGGAGTCGTAGTTGGGGTCGTAGTTGGGGTCGTAGTTGGGGTCGTAATAGGTCTGGCTGTGACAGTAATGATCTTAGCTAACGAAATGGTCTGATCTCCAACGGCAACCTTAGGTTCGCCGCTCACAATACGGACCCCCGTCACTACGCCTGTCTGCTCGACTCCTTTGTCATCACCCCAGGTAATCTGTCTGCCGATGTACGAAGCCGCCTGGGTAATCTGAATGGAGGTATTCATGTTCTTCATTTGCTCCAAGCTGGTAAACTGAGCCATCTGAGCAATGAAATCTTTATCCTCCATAGGATTTAATGGATCTTGCGACTGCAGTTGCGTTACCAGTAATTTAAGGAAATCATCTTTTCCTAAATCCTGGGTAGCTTTATTTGTGGCTGTAGATCCTGAGTAAGAAGTTGATGTTGCGCTCGAAGTAGCGTCTACACTCATGTTTTCACCTCCCTTATAATAGGTTTAAATCCTGTAATCAACCGCCGATGAGGACATCACCTGTAACCTGCCATTATTGGTAAAAGCTAATGCATCGTCGTATTCATCACGTTGCGCATGGTTGGCGAATTGAAGCATTTGTTGTTCCTGTGCTTGTTGTTGCTGTTGTTGACCCGCCATGAACTCCTGCATTCCACTAAAAACACCGCTGGAATCAAAGTTCCATCCCTGTTGCGACATTTCTTGGCGCAGTTGTGGCAACGAGCTTTCTAATATCGCTCGCACTTCAGAGCTTGCTGCTTGGAAGGCAGCTGTGACCCGGTCACCGTCAACGTTGATTTTCACCGTTACTTCACCGAGATGTTCCGGCTTAAGTGTAATAATCACTTGGGAACTTTGCAGCCGATCTGTCGAAAGGCTCATTCCATCCATAACCTGCCGCGCTACCTCATATGGGTCTTGTCTCTGTGGCGGCGCAACTTCTCTGGCAATCGGCGCTGGGTCGACCGAATTCAGGACCTTGTCAAAAGTAACCGGCGCCATCGCGCTTGAGTCGGTTTTGTGGTCTGACTTCAGTAGTGATTCTGACTCCTCATGCCCCAAATACTCTTGCGATAGGTCTTTTTCGGTGGTCGAAACCACGACGGGATCAGTTTCTTGTTCCACTACACCGGCAACAACATCCGTTCGCGTTTCAGTGCTTTTGACCTCAACTTTCACCGGCGTTGCAGAAGCCATGGGAGCTAACGATACCTTAGGGTCTATTGAAACCTGGACAGATACCATGTCCTGTTGAATGAGGGGATCAATGGTAGTGGCCTGTGGTTGAACCGGTTGTGCTTGACTCGGTTGTAGTTGAACCGGTTGTGCTTGAGTCAAACTCTGTTTTTCCCCAGTCACCATCGTAGAAATTTCTGGAGCTACCGATTGCACTGGCGATGTAGAAACAGTCACCTGAGGGGTCGATGGTGGTACTGGCTCCAGCGAAGGAATCGCATTTTGCGGGGTTGTGTCAGAGGCTTTTGAGCTTACAGTTTGCGGCGTCTCTAAGGATTTACCATCGAACATAGGCTTGATCTCGGAACCAGTTGTTGTCGTTTCTGTTGAAGGTTTCACTGTTTCTGCCATTCCCTGCACAACCGAAGCTGCAACTTGCGTTGCAAGACCTGCAATCGGCCCCATGATCGTTTGCGTCGCCGTTGCAATGATGTTTTTATTCTGCAACAAGTTCTCCAGCATTTCTGTCGGATTTGAAGCTGCTGTGATTGGCGCGCCTTCCGGCAATGTTGGAATTTGAGTTTGCACCGGCGTGACAACTTCCTGTTGGACCGAAGCCAATCCTATAGGTAATCCACTTTGTATCGCCTCTGGATTTTCCTCCGTCTGTCCGTCTTTAACTGATTTCGTGTTGTTTTTTTTCGCCACCGGCTCGGTAGCTTCCGGTTTATCCAGTGCGGCCGAAAGTTTATCGGAAAAGTCACTGGATCCTTGCTCCGACCTTTTTATGAAATTATCTGTTTGTCCTGCTGAAGGCCCGGATGTCGGAAGCACGATGGCGATTGGCAAACTGTTTGGAGTGTCTTTGGGTACTATCTTCTCCATTTTCTCACCTCCTTTCTCCACCTTGCGGTCCTTGCGTTATTTACGCTTTATCATAGCCTGTGTCAGGCGGGCCGCTCTTTTAGGTTCGAAAACGGACAGTACTTTGGCTGCCGCGTCTTCCTCCATACGAGATAAAATTATAATGACTTGCTCATCTTCAAGACTATTGAATACCGCAACGGCTTCCTCCGCCTTCATGGCGCTATATAGTTTGGACAGCTTACTATATACTTTCGCCGTTTCAGCGCTCATGGGAACTGCCGGCGGTTTGGTCGCAGTTCCGGCCGCTGGCGTCGCCGCAGCTGCGGAGGCCACTGCAGATGGTCCCAGTATAGTAGTTGAAGTTGCCGGTGCCGCTGGAGCGGCTGGCGCGCCTGGCATTGGCGCTACTGGCGGAGTCACGGCATTTTTTTTATCATCCAACTCTACCAACGGAAAATTCGTTTTAGGAGTGCCGCTAGCCGGTTCTTCTTCCTTTGATTTCCATATCTTTGCTTTTTCAATATAGGGATCCAGTTTTGCGACATAACTTTCAGATGCCTTCATGGTTGACTCAGCTTGCAACAAATACGGCTCCACCTTTGCCTCCATTTCCGCGCCCATCGGAATTAAACGGTAATAGAGAGCAACGCCAGCCACACCACCAACCAGCAGCAAAAAAAACCACAACAAAAATCGGCGTTTTTTGCGCACGGGTTTTAGTGGTTCAGGTTTTACAGATGCCGAACTGTTTTTTTGTTTTTTATTATCCATTTAAAGACGACTGCCTTTCTACCGCGCCGTATTTACGAGTCGCGGATATAACGTTGCCCTGCTAGATCGTCCAGGAAAGCCTGTTCCTCGTGTAATACTTCTTCCTGGTATTGTTCCAGCTTCTTTTCACGCAGCTTGTCCACAATTTTTCGCTGGCGTGCTGTTTCTTCAAAGAGCTTCAAACATTTTTGACGCCTCTCGGCGGCTACGGCAACTCGGGTCGTTTGAAGCTGTATTCCTTCTCTTGTTGTATCGATGTAATCCTGAAACATCTTAAGCATTAGGAGTGAACTCGGCTTTTCCTGTTCTAGTTTTAATCC
>DATMYT010000618.1:0-5706 GCA_035560855.1 Negativicutes bacterium
GGTTGAAATAGCACTTGCCGCAGAGGAAAATTAAGGAGGTTGCTATGCGATCCATGACAAAACGAGAACGCATTTTCAGTCTGATCGAGGGAAAACCCGTTGATCGCACACCGGTAGGGTTCTGGTTGCATTTTCCTGACAGTATGCACCATGGCGAAAGTGCAATCACGGCTCATCTTGATTTTATGAAAAACACGGATACGGATGTTTTGAAGATCATGAATGAGAATATACTGTATGATGGTGAGACGAAGATTCGCTGTCTGGATGACATTAAGAAATTCCGCGGGTTTTGCCGCACGGATCGCCTCTTCCTGGACCAAATGGATATAATCAAACGAATTGCCGACAAATCAAGGGATGAGTATCCCATTGTCAGCACGATTCATGGGCTGGTGGCTTCCATGTTCCATGAGACGGGTTTTGCCGGAAATTATACCAGTATGGGGTATTGTTTGGCGTTGTTCTGTCGGGAACGACCTGTTGAGATGAAAAAAGCTTTCCGTATGATTGCGGATACATTGATCGAAATGGTAGACTGCTCATTGGAAGCAGGCGCTGAAGGCATTTTTTACGCAGCTTTGGGAGGGGAGCGACACTTCTTCACAGAAACTGAATATGAGGAATTCGTGGCCCCGTATGAAACGGAAATTTACCGACATATCAAGGAAAAAACCCGCTTTAATATTTTGCATATCTGCAAAAGCAACATTTCCTTTGAACGGTACAAAGCGCTCGAGCCATCTATTGTAAACTGGAGTGTTTACGGCAATAAGTTCAGCCTAACTGAAGGAGCAGACTTGTTTTCTGACAGTATTGTGCTCGGCGGATTTCAGGATAGGGCGGGGGTGCTGGTAGACGGCTCTGAGGAAGAGATAGGCCTGCATACTCAGAAGGTTTTATCAGAGATGAAAGGAAAACGTTTTATAATCGGTTCAGACTGCACTCTACCCACGGAGATTGACTACCGCCGCATTAACTGCGTTGTAAAAGCGGCAAACAGGATTGAAAGGGAATAAAAACACTCTTCGTCTAGTTCACTAGGATGGAGGAAAAGATGAACAAATATACATTTGTTATAAAACGCCTTTTGACTGCGATACCGACTTTCCTTGGTATCACTGTTCTTGTATATATATTGGCTTCGTTGACCCCCAGTTCACCCCTGGAAATCCTGTTTAACGACCCCTATGCCACCGCGGAGGAAATGGCGCGCAAAAGCAAAGAACTAGGGTTGGATCAGCCGGTTATCATTCAATATTTCCACTGGTTGACGCAACTCCTGCTAGGCAATATGGGAACATCGATTCGGACGAATCTTCCGGTGCTGATGATGATCAGTCAAAGAGTTTTACCTACATTGATCCTTACCGGCTCAGCCATGTTGATCACCATCGTTATTTCATTGCCGTTAGGCATTATGGCGGCATATAAGCCCTATACCAAGTGGGATTACGTTTCTTCCGGGTTATCCTTTGTAGGCTCGGCGATGCCGAATTTTTTCGCCGGGCTCGTCTTGATCTATCTGTTTTGCATTGAGCTGAGAATATTTCCTACGTCTGGGATGTATGACACTTCCGGTGCGCGTACTCTGCCAATGTTTCTACACCATTTGGTTCTTCCATCCTTCGTGTTGGCCATCCAGATGATTGGAAGCCTGATACGGCAATGCAGGGGATCCATGTTGGAGGTGCTGCAGGATGACTATGTGCGTACAGCTAGGGCCAAGGGATTGCGCGAAAAGGATGTGCTGATCCGGCACGCTTTGAGAAATGCCTGGATTCCTCTAGTGTCCTGGTTTAGCACGCAACTTCCGTTCCTGATTGGAGGCGCCGTGGTTACTGAGCAAATTTTCGGGTGGCCCGGCTTGGGCAGTTTGATGGTGCAATCGATAAACGCCCGCGACTACCCGGTAATTATGGGAGTATCCGTGCTGATCGCCGTGTTTGTTCTAATCGGTAATTTGTTGGTGGACCTGCTTTACGGAATGCTTGACCCGCGCATAACGTACGAATGAATGAGGACGACTTTTCGCTGAACACCTCCAAACCAATGAGAACAGAAAGGTTGGCTGTACATGTTTGAAAAAAATGAAAAAGTGGATATTCCTGTTGATTCTTATTTTTCAGATGTCTGCCAGCGTTTTTCGCAGCATAAACCTGCCATGATAGGCTTGTTGGTGCTCATAACAGAAATATTTCTGGTGGTGTTTTTGCCGATACTGATGAATTTGGATCAAAGCACTACCGATTACGACGTCCTGTTCGGCTCATCACCTTCCGGCAAGCACATTTTGGGAACCGATGATATCGGGCGTGACATCTTCGCCCGGTTCATCTACGGCGGACGCGTTTCTTTAAGCGTGGGGATTTTGTCGGCCATCATCAGTATGTTGGTAGGTGTGCCGCTGGGGCTGATCGCCGGGTACTACCGAGGTTTTTGGGAGACGGTGATCATGCGCAGCGCAGACACCTTCATGTCGTTTCCTGCCATGATTCTGATTATGGTACTGGTTTCAGTGCTGGGCCCTTCGGTTATTACGATTATCCTTGTGATTGGCCTATTGGGCTGGCCGAGGTTCGCACGATTGATTTACGGGAATGTGCTTTCCGCCAGTTCGATGGATTATGTTGAAGCCGCTCGTGCGATCGGCACAAAAAACGGGAGTATCTTGCTTAAATACATCCTGCCCAATACTTTTGCCCCGGTTCTCATCGCATTTACGTTCCGTGCCGCGCAGGCGATCATCACCGAATCCGCCTTGAGTTTTCTAGGAATGGGAGTGCAGGCTCCGCAAGCATCGTGGGGCAATATCCTGTATGATGCCCAATCAATCAGTGTTTTATCGCAGCGTCCATGGTTATGGGTGCCGCCGGGCATTGCATTGGTCATCACTGTGTTGAGTATCAATTTCATCGGCGACGGAGTCCGTGATGCGCTGGACACAAAAATGGTCATTTGAACGCAAAAACCTTGAAAGTAAGGGAACAAAATAAATTTATGAGGGGGAAATGACATGAATCGGAACCTGGTCAAAATTTTGGTAGGCATGCTGATGGTCTCAATGTTACTGAGCGGTTGCTCGCAGGGCCCCGCTCCCGCCACCGGCGCATCCGGCAAGCAAAAAATCGTTACGATGGCGATGACGGCGCCATGGGACACATTTGTTCCCTTCAACACCACCAACGGCAATACGGATGTGGTACTGGAACTGATTTATGATAAACTGACCGTACTCAACACCGACGGCACGGTCAAGCCCCGTCTGGCTAAAAGCTGGAGTATCGACGAGGCGACCCATACAAAAATCACCTTTGTGCTGAACGAAAAGGCGAAGTGGCACGATGGCACACCGGTCACCGCGGATGATGTGGTGTTCACGGCGGAATTGATGGCCAATCCCGACATCAGTGTAGCGCGCCGTTCCAAGATCGCACCGTTTACAGGAACCAAAGGCGGCGTGCGTGATCCAGGCAAAGAGTTCGGCATCAAAGCCCTCGATAAACAAACCGTGCAGTTCACGATGATCGAACCGACGGGCCTGGACTACATGCTGTTCATCGTGTTCCGCGATTTCTATGTGTTGCCCAAGCATTTGCTCAAGGACATTCCAGTGAAGAGCTTGCTTAGCGATAAATTCTGGCAGCATCCGATCGGTTCCGGTCCCTGCAAGTTCGAAAGCGAGATTTCCGGCGAACGGGTTCAACTCACGGCCAACAAGGATTATCATCTGGGTGCGCCCGATTTTGACCGATTTGTAGTCAGAATCGTACCGGAATCCAATATCCTATCCGGCTTGATTAACGGAGAGGTTGATGTGGTGGCGGGAGCCAGTATAGGAAACATTCCGCTGAACGACTGGGACATGGCCAAAAAACAGGAAAAATTAGTCACGAAATCTGTACCGTCTTTAGGGTATCAATATATGTCGATCAATACCAAACGAATTCCTCAAACTGTCAGGCAGGCAATCAACATGGCCATCAATCGGGATGCCTTGGTGAACAACCTGATGAAAGGCGAAGGTCTTTCGGCGCCGGGTCCATTACGCCCCGATCACAAGTATTTTAACAAGGCTTTGCTACCGATCCCCTACGACGTGGAAAAAGCTAAAGCCATGGTCGCCGAGTCCGGCTTTGATACCAGCAAGGAGTATGAGCTGCGCGTCTCCAAGGGAAATTCCCTACGCGAGAAATCCGCGCCGATGCTTCAACAGGATCTAGCTAAAATCGGCATCAAAGTGAAAATTGTCACTACCGACCATCCGACACTACTTACTGCATCGCGCAAAGGAGACTATGATTTTGCGCTGATCGGATCCTGGGGTTCTCCGGATCCCGGGGAAAGCGTGATGAATGTAACTCCCGGTCACATCAACAATTTCTCGCAGCTTCAGGATCGGTCTCTGGCCAATTTGGGAGATAAAGGGCTCAAAGCCTTTACTTTTGAGACTCGCAAGCCCTTCTACGAGCAGTATCAAATGCTGCTGCGCGAACAGGTGCCTTTTACCTGGCTGTATTTCCCGAATGATCTGGTGGCATATAACAAGCAAATATCCAACTTGGACTATACGAATTTCACACTTCACAATCGCAGTGTATGGGAATGGAAGGTCGCCAAATAGCCTTTCAGAGCTCTATAGTTAGGGGGCCGAACCGTGTCGCAGCCATTGTTGCAGGTAAATCATCTTAAGACCCAATTCAGGACCAAGCGAAATACGGTTGTAGTCGTGGATGATGTCAGCTTTGCTGTGCATGAGGGTGAAACGCTGGGAATCGTCGGGGAATCCGGCTGCGGTAAAAGCGTAACGTCGCTTTCAATCCTGCGGCTGCTTCCCCATGCTGTGGGGTCCATTGCCGGAGGAGAAATTCTTTACAAAGGCGAAGATCTCACCCAAAAATGCAACGAAGAAATGTGCCGGATACGCGGCGAGGAAATTGCCATGATTTTTCAGGATTCCATGACCTCTCTCAATCCGGTCTTGTCCATTGGCAAACAGTTGGAAGAGACAATCTCGGCCCACAACAAACTGCCCAGGGAGATAATAAAGAAGCGGGCGCTGGAACTGTTGACCAAAGTCGGCATATCGTCGCCGGAACAGCGGTTGCAGGAATATCCGCATCAATTGTCAGGCGGTATGCGCCAACGAGTCATGATTGCGATGGCGCTTTCCTGCAACCCGTCACTGCTCATCGCGGATGAACCAACCACTGCTTTGGACGTGACCATCCAGGCGCAAATCATCGATTTGATGGTGGAACTGAAACGCAAACTCAATACGGCCATTATCCTGATCACGCATGATATGGGCGTGGTTGCCAAAATGGCTGATAATATCATGGTCATGTATGCCGGCAAAGTCATGGAATACGGCACTGCCCGCCAGATTTTCAAGAACCCTCTGCATCCTTATACGCAGGGACTGTTGGCTTCGATGCCACGTCTGGATAAGGACTGCGACCGGTTGGCTACGATCGAGGGGACTGTGCCCACGCCGGCCATGATGCCGAAAGGTTGTCGGTTTTGTGCCCGCTGCACCCAGGCCATGACCGTGTGTCAGGATAATCCGCCGCCCATCTATCTGATGATGGGCGGGCAAAAGGTGCAGTGCTGGAAATACAAGGATCAGGCAGAGGGGGAAGAGGCATGAACGATCCGAACATCATTTTGGAAGTTCATGATTTAAAAAAATATTTCTTCTCCGGG
>DATMYT010000619.1:0-3696 GCA_035560855.1 Negativicutes bacterium
CGCGCAATGATGTGCATTATGTAGTGACCGAGTTTGGCAGCGCCGAGCTGCGGGGCAGGAGCTTGAGGCAGCGGGCGGAAGCGTTGATTGCCATCTGCCATCCTGATTTTCGAGGAGCGCTACGGCAGGAAGCTCAAGAAAAGGGGATATTGTAGGCAATCTCTCTTGCGTATCAATATATGGATGGATTTACGTTGAAAAGCGCTTGTAATATCCTGACGCCCAATTGGGATTTTTGGGGCGCAAAATGTAAAGTTTATTGTATACAAAATACATTGGTGATATGATGAAGATAAAACTACGCTGAAAAATTCGCGTACACGTGGAGGTATTATTATGGAAAAACTGTACAGCCCATACCAAAACATGCTGGAAGTACTTGATGACGCGGCACAAAAGTTGGGGCTAGCCTACAATGATTATGTGACGCTGCGCACTCCGGAGCGGGAACTTATAGTGTCTGTTCCGGTAGTTATGGATGATGGACATACGGAAGTTTTTCAAGGATATCGTGTCCAGCATAGTAGCACTCGGGGGCCTTGCAAAGGAGGCATCCGTTTCCATCATGAAACCAATCTGGATGAAGTAAAAGCGCTTGCCGCTTGGATGACTTGGAAATGTGCGGTTGTTAATATTCCATATGGTGGCGCAAAAGGTGGTATAACATGTGACCCCACAAAATTAAGTGAAGAAGAATTGCGGAAAATGACTCGACGCTATACAGCGATGATTTTGCCTATCATCGGACCGGAAAAAGATGTACCGGCGCCTGACGTGAATACTGATGCCCAAGTTATGGCGTGGATTATGGATACGTTCAGTATGTTGAAAGGGTATGCCGTTCCGGCTATCGTTACAGGAAAACCGTTGGAGATCGGGGGATCGCTTGGACGAAAGGAAGCTACTGGACGTGGGGCAATGCTGACGTTGCGTCGATTACTTGAAAAACTTGGGCAGAAGCCTCAAGGAAAAACGGTGGCAGTTCAGGGGTTTGGCAATGTCGGTGGTATTGGTGCTAAGCTAATGCAGGAGCAGGGATTCAAAATTGTTGGCATTGGCGATGCATTCGGTGCAATCTACAAACCAGATGGAATTGATGTGCCAGCTGCAATAAAGTATGCTGAAAAAAACAATAAATCTTTGCAGGGTTATCATGAAAATGGGTTACAGGTAATTGGGAAAGACGAGTTGCTTACACTAGATGTGGATGTTTTGTTTCCTGCAGCACTGGAAAACCAGATCAATGCTACAAACATGGACAAAATCCGCGCAAAAATTATTTTGGAAGGCGCCAATGGGCCAACAACTCGTGATGCGGACAAGTTTCTTCAAGAGAAGGGCGTTGTGATCGTTCCTGATATTCTAACCAACGCTGGTGGCGTGATCGTATCTTACTTTGAGTGGGTGCAGAATCTGGAATCCTTTATGTGGGATGAAGATTATATAAATCAGCATCTGGAGAAAATCATGAACAAGGCTTTTGAAGAAGTATGGGCGATTCATCAAGAAAAACAGGTTCCACTACGAACGGCAGCTTATATGTTGGCGCTTGGACGAGTTGTCAAGGCAAAGAAGTGGCGAGGCGTTTTCCCGTAAGCACAAAATGGTGTAACTTTTTTGTGAAAAATGCTTGATAAAAGTAAGTTGTCGTAATATAATCAATTTCAAGAACATGGCAGCGATACGGATGTATTGATTGCTGAAAGCAATGAAGCTTTTTGGCTGGATAACTTTTGGGGTATCTTGCGGAGAAGCTTTTTTGTTTTGTCATTCTATTAGAACTGGAGCACAACATGTCTGGGACGGGAATAAAGGCTGAAAGGCGGCGATAGGCAGCTACAAGGGAACAATGATTCGGGGTTGAATAATAAGTGTGGAGGGAAAAAGATGAAGAGAAACAGTATGATCACAGTGCTTGCCCTATTGGTCCTGGTTGCGTTTGCGGTGACTGGCTGTGGCGGTGGTGCTCCTGCAAAACCGGCTGACTCCAAAGACATCAAAATCGGTGTTGTTTATGAATTAACTGGAGGAACGGCCTCTTTCGGAACCGCTGCAAATAATGGAACTAAACTTGCTTTTAAGGAAATCAATGCTGCTGGTGGAATTCTGGGCAAACAGATTACCATTTCAAGTGCCGATAATAAAGGCGAACCTTCCGAATCCGCCAATGCGATGACCAAGGTCATCTCGCAGGATAAAGTCGTCGCCGTAGTTGGATTTACCACCAGTTCCAACGGTATTGCTGGATCTGCCGTCAACGAAGCTAACAAAATTCCTTTCGTGGCAGCCGCTACTACCAATCCTAAAGTGACGGTTGACGAAAAAACAGGCAAAGCAAAACCTTATACATTCCGCGTTTGCTTCATCGATCCGTTCCAAGGTACCGTTGGCGCAAACTTTGTGCTGAAGGACTTGAAATTGAAAAAAGCTGTTGTTATGATTGATAACTCCAGCGACTATAGCAAAGGATTGGCTAAGTTCTTCAAAGAAGCATATACAAAAGGCGGCGGCGTCATTGCCGGCGAAGAAGCTTATTTGCAGAAAGACAACGATTTCAAGGCTATCCTGACCAAAATCAAGGGCATGAGCCCCGAAGTCATCTATCTGCCTGGCTACTACGGAGAAGTCGGGATGATTGCCAAACAAGCTCGTGAAATGGGCATTACCGTTCCCATCGTTGGTGGAGATGGATGGGATTCGCCGAAACTGGTCGAAATCGGCGGCGCCGCAGGCATGAATAATACTTTCTTCACAAACCACTATTCTCCGGAAGACACTAGTGCAGCTTCCAAAAAGTTTGTTGACGCCTATAAAAAAGAATACGGCGTAATGCCTGACGCGATGGCCGTTCTTGGTTATGATGCCGCGTATGTACTAGCTGATGCAATCAAACGGGCTGGTGCAGCCGATTCGGAAAAAATCCGGGCGGCTCTAGAGGCTACCAAAGATTTCCCTGCAGTTACAGGCGCTACAACGCTGAATGAAACTCATGATGCAGTCAAGAGCGCTGTTATCATCGAAATGAAAGATGGCAAGATGGTCTATAAGACAACTGTAAAGCCATAGATCAGACGAACGGAACAAAATAACAAGTTACAAAAAGCTGGCCGATTCGGCCAGCTTTTTTGATAATTTAGCAAGAAAACCCGAGCTATGAAACGAAATAACATACTCGTAAGTCTTTTTACGTAAGTTGCTTATTCGAGTGCATATTAAAAATGATGCTGGACTCACAGTAGTCGTGGATGATGTTCACAAATTGACTAACTTGCCAAGGCAATGAATCCGTCAGTATCAATTTAAGGTCGCGACGCGGTTGTGAGAAAAAAGAAACGCAATGGATTTAAAAAATTGTCTGCCACCAAACTATTGATTGACAATTTTGTGAATGACAGATAAAATAATACTCAATAAATGGTATACCGGAATGCCAATGCTGTAAGGATGGTAAATGCTTGTGGACATTCAACCGATTAACCGTGATGGAAATAATGAAACAGATGCGTTATATATGCAGATTGTGGAACGTATTCGACAATGGATATTGAAAGGACAGTTAAAAGATGGTGATTTGCTTCCGTCTGAACGAGATTTGGCGCAAATGTTTGACGTTAGCCGAGTTCCTGTTAGGGAAGCTTTAAAAGTATTGGAGTTTTTAGGTGCAGTTAAGCATGTTCGCGGAAAGGGCGTTTATGT
>DATMYT010000620.1:0-4225 GCA_035560855.1 Negativicutes bacterium
ATGTATAGCTTCAAGAATGACTACAGCGAAGGAGCGCACCCCAATATCCTTAATGCGCTGATTACAACAAACATGGAACAGATTGACGGCTACGGCGAGGATTGCTACACAAATCAAGCGGTTGAATTGCTGAAACGAAGAATGAAAAATGATACTGTGGATATTCATCTTTTATCTGGAGGAACACAGACGAACCTTACTGCGTTGGCGGCTTTTTTGCGTCCGCATGAAGCGGTCATTGCAGCTAATACCGGACATATTTTGGTGCATGAAACAGGCGCAATCGAAGCAACGGGACATAAAATTATATCTGTCGAAGTTGGCGATGGAAAACTAATGCCAGCTCATCTACAAACCGTTATTGAGGCGCATACGGATGAGCATATGGTGAAACCACGATTGGTCTATATTTCCAATTCAACTGAAATCGGCACCATATATACAAAGTTGGAGTTAGCCGCTATCAAGCGGTTTTGCCTAGACCATAATCTTTATCTATATATGGACGGGGCCAGGCTGGGCAGCGCGCTTTGTGCGAGCGGAAACGATCTGGAACTATCAGAGCTACCTGAATTAGTGGACGCCTTCTATATCGGCGGTACCAAGAACGGTGCGCTGATCGGCGAAGCGCTCGTAATCTGTCGTGAAGAGTTGAAGATGGATTTTAGGTTTCACTTGAAGCAAAGAGGGGCGCTGCTTGCCAAGGGTAAAGTTCTAGGGCTTCAGTTTCTTGAGTTGTTCCATGATGATCTTTACTTCAAACTGGCGAATCACGCCAATGCGATGGCGGATATACTACGCAAAGCCATTCGTGACTCCGGATTTAAGTTTTTGGTCAATTCGCCATCCAATCAAATTTTTCCGATTTTGCCTAACTCGTTGATTGCGAAGCTGCAAGAAAATTACTCGTTTTATATTTGGACAAAAATTGATGAAGAGTATTCGGCAGTTCGTTTGGTAACTTCTTGGGCAACAGAGGAAGCAGCAGTTCGAAAATTTGCTGATGATTTAAAAGCCTTTTGATATTGGGGGGCATCATTAATGCTAAATGCGATACCGACTGATACTGAACTTGAACAATTGCTAACCCCAAAAGTTTATGCGGCATGGGAAAGCATTGCCGACTTTATTAAGCAGAATTACAGTATGGACATTTTGTGGGATATAGGACGGAAGGCCGGAAAGTATGAATGCAAGTTTCGTAAGGGAGGCAAAACCCTTTGTGCGTTATATGCGCGCGAGAATAGCTTTGGAGTTATGGTTATATTGGGTAAGAACGAACGAGAAAAATTTGAGGAACATAAGGCATCTTTCTCGGCAAAAATGCAGCAGCTTTATGACAACACACATCAATATCATGACGGAAAATGGCTTATGGCAGATGTAATTGATGAAACGAATTTATCCGAAATCCAACAACTCATTATGCTTAAGAAAAAACCTCGGAGCAAACCTTAAACAACTTTGAAAGATGGCGACATCGGACAGTAAGGTGTAGAATAAAATCAGTACGATAATAAACGGGAGAAAAAATGCTCGAACATTTATCAAGAAAAGGCCTGCTACATTTATTTGTTGTTTACACGGTATGGAGCACGACTTACCTGGCGATGCGAGTGGGAGTCACTCCAGCCAATGGATTTCCGCCCTTCGTGTTTGGCGCTGTCAGAATGGGGGTTGCCGCCCTCATTTTGTTTGGACTTGCTCGGGTACAGAAGCAACCATTGAAACCGACTCGGGGCGAACTTTTTTCCTTGGCTTTAGTTGGAAACATGTTGTGGATGGGTGGAAACGGGCTCGTGCTGTGGGCGGTGCAATACGCCGGATCGGGTTTCGCGTCTCTTATCGTCGCATCGGCTCCAATCTGGGCGACAATGATCGAATTAGTACTGTTCAAGAAAAAACCGTCGATTATACTCATTGTTTCGCTTTTTATTGGATTTGTAGGAGTTGCTGTACTTAGCCTGCCTTCTTTTAGCAAGGGTACTTCGCAGGATATGTTTGCTGTAGTAGCCTTGGTCTTGTCGGCTGTATGTTGGTCGCTGGGTTCGGTGATCCAAACGCGGCGACCCGTGAATCTTCCGCCTCAAGTAATGTCTGGGTATCATCAATTGTTTGCCAGCGGCGGTTTTTTGCTGATGTCTCTTGCAATGGGCGAACCGGCGCCGCACCCAACACTTTCAGCTTGGCTGGCATGGGGGTATTTGGTGGTATTTGGTTCGGTTTTCGCTTTTACCTCTTACATTTTTGCCTTGAAGCTTTTGCCGATCAATATCGTGATGACCTACGCCTATGTCAACCCCGCAATTGCTTTGTTTTTGGGCTGGCTGATACTCAAGGAACCCATCGGAACGTGGACATTGTTAGGTGCCGCGTTGGTGGTAGTCAGCGTCTTTGGCATTTTTCGCGTTAAGCAACAAGGCAAGCCGAACATGCCACGACAAACTGAATGTGTATCAGATAACACGTAATCAAATGGGCTCGACGTACTATCCAAACTAAGGCGGAAAATGATATTATTAATAAGGAAACCAGAACATTATTGGGATGGTAACTATGCAGGAGGGTGAAGATTTGTGGCTAAAACAATTTGGGATTGGGTAACAAGTATAGTAATTGCGCTAGCAATTGCAATATTTATAAATGCGTTTGTTTTTCAACGGATGGTGGTTGCTGGTCCTTCGATGGAACCAACATTGAAAGATGGAGAATATCTTTTGGTCCAAAAAGTGACGCATACCTTCGATCAACTACCAGCTTACGGCGATGTTGTGGTAATCGATAGCAGAATCCAACGGGAACGCAGCGTTACGGATGATTTGGTCGAACCGATTGGCAAATGGTTGAATAAGTCGGATTATGTCTATGTCAAAAGAGTGGTTGGCAGACCGGGCGACACACTGGAATTTAATAATGGGTCGGTATATCGGAACGGACAACTGCTAAATGAAACCTATGTGAAAGAAGAAGATCGTCATTATGCAGACAAGACGGTGACCGTTCCACCGGGCCATATTTTCGTGATGGGAGATAATCGCAACAATAGTCTGGACAGCCGATGGCTTGGCAGTATTCCGTTGAACCATTGTCTGGGAAATGTATTTGGTAAGCTGTAAAGCTCCTCTATATTGGTGAATAACAAACAAGGCTATTCGGATGCATCCGAATAGCCTTGTTTGTTATAGAGTTATTACAGTAGCGCCAAATAATACTGTGCGACAATCGATACAACGGCGATAGCTATCCAACACGAAAGGCCGAGCAGTAAGGGATTAATGCCATTGTTGATTAGAAGCTTAACATTTGTATTAAGCCCGATAGCAGCCATTGCCATGATGATAAAAAACTTTCCAGTCTGGGCCAGTGCTGCGCCCAAAGCTGGACCCAGCACTCCAGTTGTACTTATGATGGAAGCAACCAGAAAGCCCAAGATAAACCAGGGAAATATTTTTAAAAGGCTAAAGTTAGTGTTGTTTGCATTTTTCCTTGCGGTGAAGATGGCAAGGATTAATGTGATAGGAACAATCATGAGTGTTCGGGTTAACTTTACTATGGTAGCGAAGTTGCCCGCTTCGTTACTGTAAGAATAGCCTGCAGCAACAACAGAAGAGGTGTCATTGATTGCGGTTCCAGCCCACATTCCAAAACCAATATCACTCATTCCGAGGAGGTGACCGATGAACGGAAAAATAAACACGGCGGCGATATTAAATAAAAATATAGTTGAAATCGAATAGGCAACATCTTTATCAGTGGCGGATATAACGGGCGCCGTGGCTGCTATGGCTGAACCACCGCATATTGCAGTGCCTACGCCAATTAGAATACTTGTGTTTTTTTCAAGGTTCAAATAACGCCCGACAATCCATGCAGTTATAAAAGCAGCACTCAGTGTAAAAAACATGATGTGCAAAGACTGGATGCCTACTTCAAAGACCTTAAACAGATTCATTTCAAACCCCAGAAGTATGACGGAAAGTTGCAGTATTTTTTTTGATGCAAATAAAATACCTGGCTCAAAAACGATCGGCCTTTTCCAAAAGGCGATAACCATACCAAAAAGCATTCCAAATACCGGTCCACCGACTAGTGGTGCATAAGCTCCTGCAAACCGAGCTAAAATAGCTATTGCAGCAACTAAAAAAAAGCCGGGAATTATTTTGTTGGATAATGTCACTGATGCGCCTCCTTTGCCTGCTGTGATAATAGCATTTGAATGTTGATG
>DATMYT010000621.1:0-2925 GCA_035560855.1 Negativicutes bacterium
TGCCGATATATATTATAATAAGATTGGAAAGAATGCAAACGGAAGGATGGAGCAGCATGGGATTGGCAAATTGCAAAGAATGCGGAAAATTGTTTATGCAGAACCCCTCGGGCCTCTGCTTGGACTGTTATCGGATTGAAGAAGAGAATGAGGAGAAGGTCGCAAGCTATCTGCGGGATCACCGTCGCGCATCCATTCCGGAAGTGAATGAGGCGACCGGTGTGGCGGAAAAAATTATTTTGAAGATGCTCAAAAATGGCCGTATTACCGGTGATATCGAAGTGGCTTATCCCTGTGAGAGTTGCGGAAAATTGATCACGGAAGGTAGAGTTTGTTTGGAATGCAGTCGGCGCGTCCTGGAACAGATCAAGGCTGCAGAACCCAAAAATGCGCCCAAGCCTACAGAACCGCCTCCGTCACATCGAACCGGCGAAGGGTTGCATACCCGATTTACCAAGCGCTGAAAAAAATATTTTTCAAAAAGGGGTGGAGTCGGTTAATGTCCGGCTCCATTTTTGCGATATATAAAGTGAACGGAGTGTCGCAGATCGGGGAAAGGGTCGCGACATAACAATGAGGTGTGAAAATATGATTATTTCAGGGAACAATGGAATCGGCAAAGCGAACAAAGTATATGGCGTGGATCAGATCAAGACCGGCAAAGGCGTTCGTGAGTCCGGCAAGTCCGGCTCCACGAACAATGATGCGGTAGTCTTGTCATCCGAAGCACAGGAACTGCAGCAGGCTGTGAGCGCGATCAAAGCGTTATCCGGCGTGCGGGAGGACCGTGTGCAGGAGTTGACTCCACTTGTTGAGTCGGGTCAATACAAAGTGGAGGCCGCAAAAATTGCCGATCAAATGATAGGCAGAGTGCTGGCTGACCGTTTGAAGTAGGAGGCAAGAGCCATGAAAGGGAATGAGTTGTGGAGGGAATTGCTCACGGTACTGGAAGAGTCCGTGACGCTATATAAGGACCTCCTTTTTCTTGGTGAGCAAAAACGCCAGGCATTAGTGGAGGCCGAGACCGTCGAGCTGGAAGCGATAACCCGACGGGAAGAATTGATAATTCTCGATGGAACGAGATTGGAAGAGCGGCGGGCGAAAGCGACCGCCGCGCTTGCTACCCGGTACAATCTGGCTGATAATAAACCGACGCTGACAATGTTATCCGCTGTTGCCGATCCAGAGATGGCGGAGCAGGTCGGTGTGCGCGGGGCGGAACTCGATGCCGTGGTGAAGAAACTTATGCAGTTGCATGAGACCAATGCGGCGTTGATCAATCAGGCGCTGACTTTTGTGAATTACAATTTGAATCTGCTGACGCGCAGCCAGGTCGAGACGACTTACGTCGCGACCGGTGGCCGGAGCTCGGCGGACAAAAGTAGCGCCTCGGTCATTCTGGACCGGAAGATCTAATAATGAAAATTGTAACGGAGGGTTGAACCATGCGTTCAACATTTGCCGGGCTGAATACGATGGTGCGTGGCATCTACGCCCATCAGATCGCGCTTGACACGGTCGGAAACAATATTACCAATTTGAATACCGAGGGATATACCCGGCAGCGGACCAACATTGTGGAGACGCCGTCGGGATATCTTGTGGGCAATAACGGGTATATGGCCATCGGCACCGGCTCTGTCACAGACTCCATCGTACGTCTGCGGGATGAACTGATTGATGCGCAAGTCCGCAAAAACACATCTCCGCTTGGCTATGATAATATTCAACAGGAAACTTTGGGTAAAATCGAAAATATCTTTAAGGAACCCTCCGATACCGGATTGCAGACGGCACTTGATAATTTTTGGGACTCGATGCAGCAACTCGCGACTAAAGCGGGGGATGAAGGGTCTCGTTCCGTAGTTCGCCAACGGGGCGTTGAACTCACGGATGCCATTGGGCGCGCGGAGAGTCAGCTAAAGCAAATCCAGACGGATGTGAATCTGGCGCTGACGACTAAATTGAAAAACATGAATCAATATTTGACCGAGCTGGCGTCGGTGAACAAGCAGATTCTTGCCAGCCCGACGGATCAGTGCAATGCGCTGAAAGACCAGCAGGATCTATTACTGGAAAAAATTGCAGTTCTGGCGCCGATTCAAGTCGTCAAAGAAGAAAGCGGCAGCGTAACGGTCAGCATCGCTGGGATCACTGTCGTCAGCAAAGATCGGGCCAATTTATTGGATACCTCTATGGAAACAAACGGCGGAATAAAAATGGCGGGAACCGGAATGGACGTAATGCTCGGAGCAGATGGCGGTGAACTGCAGGCATTGCTTGATTCACGGGATTCCAAGGTATGGGGCGCGCCGGCCTATCTGGAACAGATCGGGACGATGAGTCGTTTCCTGCTTAGTGATTTTAACGCCGTGCACCGTAGTGGCTATGGGTTGGACAACAATACCGGCGTCAATTTCTTTGGTTCATCCGTTTTTGGGACGGGTACCGATCAAGTTGGTTCTACGTTGCAACTTGCTTCAAGTACGACGATTCCAGCCTCTACCCGTGTTCCGGCGGATACTACACTGACTCTTAACGATGGCACAAAAACAATCAATGTTGCCTTGGTGGGAGGCGTGAACACAGGCTGGACGCTCGATAAGGTGGCTGATGCAATCAATGCCCAAGCCAAGGCGGACGGCGCAAATATCCGGGCAGCCTACGATACGGCTACCCAGCAGTTTCAGATTTACAGCATTGGCAGCAGCAATAGCGTTACGGCGACGGAACCGTCAACCAGCAGCTTTATTAAGAACACGTTGAAACTGGAAACTCCGGACGCCGACTACTGGCTGAGTCAGCTCGAAGTCAATCCGGCCTTGTTTGAGAAGGGCGCTCTGTCAAAAATTGCGGCAAAAACGGAAATAGGCAGTGTCGGTACATCGGCTACCGAAGTGAAAACCAGCAATATTTGGCCTGTCT
>DATMYT010000622.1:0-6201 GCA_035560855.1 Negativicutes bacterium
AATGTCTGCAAACAGAACGTAACCCGGTTCCCCTATGAAATCGCCCGCTTGGCCGAAGACATCGCCGGTGGCCTGATGGTCACCATGCCATCGGAAAAAGATTTTCGTAACCCGGAAATCGGCAAAGTCGTAGAAAAATACTTTAAAGGCATTGCATCGGTGCCAACCGAGTATCGCATGCGGATATTGCGCCTAATAGAGAACCTGACACTTGGAACCGCCGCCGTTGGCTATCGCACCGAGTCTATGCACGGAGCCGGATCGCCGCAGGCGCAGCGCATCATGATCGCGCGCCAGGGCAACCTGGAGCAAAAGAAAGAACTGGCCAAAGCCATCGCCGGCATTCCCGCCAAGGCAAAATAATGGACGGCCCCAAAACAACCCGGGAAAAAATTGCCGCGGTAATCGACAACGAAGTGCGACCTTCCTTGCAACAACATGGGGGCGACATTGAACTGCTGGACGTAACAGCGGACGCGTGGGTCCGCGTGAAACTGACCGGGGCTTGCAGCACATGCCCCGGTGCCCGGCAGACCTTGAGCGAAATAGTCGAGAAGGCGCTGCAGAAACAATATCCGGAAATTCGCGGTGTCCTGCTTGAATCCCAAGTCAGCGACGAACTAATTCAGGCAGCGTTGCAGATCCTGCGGAGAAATACAGTAGAAAGAGAGGGATCGTGTTGAGCGATTGGAGAACCCTCCACCAACATAAAATCGTATCGGCCGAACAAGCAGTAAAAGAGGTGAAGTCAGGCGACAGGGTAGTCATCGGTCATGCGTGCGGCGAACCGCCCACCTTGGTCGAGGCCCTGGTCGCCAGAGCCGGAGAACTTCGAAACGTTGAAATCGTGCACATGGTAGCGATGGGACCGGCCAAGTATGCCCAGCCGGGAATGGAACAGAGCTTTCATCATAACGCCCTGTTCGTTGGCGGTAGCACCCGAAAAGCCGTCGAAGAAAAACGGGCCGACTATACCCCCTGCTTTTTTTCTGAAATCCCCCGGCTGTTTCGGGACAAAATACTGCCGGTAGATGTCGTGCTGCTGCAGGTGACCCCGCCGGACGAAGCCGGATTTTGCAGCTACGGCGTATCCGTTGATTATACGAAACCGGCGGCGGAATGCGCCCACATCGTCATCGCCCAAATGAACAACTTCTTGCCGCGAACAGGCGGAGCGAAAATATCCCTGGATGCCATTCACTACATTGTAGAGAAAGATGACCCTTTGATCGAATTAAAACCGCCGCAAATCGGCGAGATTGAAAAGCAAATCGGCGAGCAGGTCGCCCGGCTTATTCCTGATGGCGCTACCTTGCAACTGGGAATCGGGGCGATTCCCGATGCTGTGTTGCTCTTTTTGAAAGACAAAAAAGATCTGGGGATTCACTCGGAAATGTTTTCGGACGGCGTAGTCTTTCTGGCGGAAGCCGGCGTCATTACCAACCGCAACAAGAACATCAACACCGGGAAATTCATGGCGGCATTTTTGATGGGGACCCGCAAGCTCTACGATTTTGTCGACAACAACCCGGAGGTTGAAATGCAGTCAGTCGATTACATCAACGACCCTTGCGTGATCGGACAGCATGACAACATGATTTCCGTTAACTCCGCGTTGCAGGTGGACCTGATGGGGCAGGTGAATGCGGAAATGATCGGGAGTCGGCAGTTCAGCGGCATAGGGGGGCAGGTCGATTTTGTCCGGGGCGCCAGTCGGTCGGCGGGAGGCAAGTCGATTATTGCGTTGCCGTCCACGGCCTCAGGAGGAAAGATCTCGCGGATTGCCTGTTCGCTGGATGCGGGGGCGGCTGTGTCCACCTCGCGCAATGATGTGCATTATGTAGTGACCGAGTTTGGCAGCGCCGAGCTGCGGGGCAAGAGCTTGAGGCAGCGGGCGGAGGCGTTGATTGGCATCTGCCATCCTGATTTTCGAGGAGCGCTGCGGCAGGAAGCTCAAGAAAAAGGGATGCTGTAAGCAATCTCTCTTGCGTACTATTGTTTACGCGCTGTCAATAAAGTAAAATAATAGCGACAAATACATGAAAGTCTTTTACCTTGGAACCTGATCTGGATTATGCCAGCGTAGGGACTGCAATCATGTGTTGTTTTGTTGCAGGCGGGCACAGGCTCTATCCGGGCTTGTGCCCTGTTTTATAGTTTGACGGGATTGGGAGATGAAAACCATGAAGAAAGCGTTGACGATCGCCGGCTCGGATTCCGGCGGCGGCGCAGGAATTCAGGCTGACCTGAAGACTTTTGCGGCGCATGGAGTATTCGGCATGAGCGTCATTACAGCGGTTACGGCCCAGAATACGCTGGGGGTGCTGGCGGTGCAGGATATTTTGCCGGAGATCATCGCCAAACAGATTGAAGCTATTTTTGAGGACATGGGCACAGATGCCGTCAAGGTCGGTATGGTATCTCAGCCCCAGACCATTCGCGTGATAGCGACGGGGCTGCGAAAATATGCGCCATCGTTGGTGGTGGTCGATCCGGTGATGGTGTCCAAGAGCGGGTACCATTTATTGCAGCCGGAAGCGGAGCTCGTATTGGTACAGGAACTGCTGCCGCTGGCGACAGTGGTCACGCCAAATATTCCAGAGGCGGAAGCTATCATCGGGCGTAGTATCGTGACGTTTGCCGATATGGAGGAAGCTGCCCGGGTCATCCATGCTATGGGACCGCAACATGTGCTGCTAAAAGGTGGACATCGGGCGGACGACGCAACGGATATTTTATTTGATGGCCATCGCTTTGTGCGATTTGAAGCACCCCGTGTGCCGACGAAAAACACGCATGGCACTGGATGCACTTTGTCTTCGGCAATTGCCGCCAATCTGGCGCGTGGATTGTCAGTGGAACAGGCAGTTGGTGCGGCGAAAAGATATATAACCGTGGCGATCGAACATGCCCTGCCAATAGGTAAAGGTGTAGGTCCGACGCATCATTTTTATGAATTGTATCAAAAGGCAGGGTTGCTGGATGAATAGAATAATCGGAGTCTTCACAAAAAAAAGGGTGCGTTGCTTATGAGCTTGCTGGAACAGATTGCAGTCGGCATTGACCAGATACGGACTCAAAAGCCAATTATTCATCATATCACCAACTACATCAGTATTAATGACTGCGCCAATGTGACACTGGCCATCGGTGCATCGCCCATCATGGCAAATGATCCGGCAGAAGTGGCAGAAGTCGTGTCGCAGTCCGCAGCACTGGTGCTGAACCTTGGTACGCCGAATACGAGAATGCTTGAATCCATGCTAATTGCCGGCAAACGGGCCAATGAACTTGGTATACCGGTGATTTTTGATCCGGTAGGCGTTGGATTTACGCAGGTCCGAACCAGGATAGCGGAGCAACTGCTACTTTGCGTCCGGGTGACGGCAGTACGGGGAAATCTGGCGGAAATTGCGCGCATGGCGGGAATTCATGCTGCGATGCGAGGAATAGATTCTCTTGCCATGGGTGATGGAGCAACGGAAACGGTTCAGCAGGCAGCCCAGCATATGGGTTGCTTGGTGGCGGCAACCGGAGCCAGCGACTTTATCAGCGATGGACGGAGTGTCTGCAAGATTGAAAATGGAGACCCATTGATGTCACGAGTCACGGGGACCGGTTGTATGACTTCGTCTCTTGTAGCAGCTTGTTGTGGCGCGATGGGATCGTCTTTGGCATCGGTGACGGCGGGTGTTATGCTGATGGGGCTCGCGGGGGAAAAGGCCCGTGCCATGCTGGGAGAGGACGAAGGCGCAGGAATGTTTCGAACCCGGCTGATGGATGCTGTATCGAATATGACAGCGGAAGACATTTTAGCAAAGGGGAGATGCAGCGTTGAATAAATCACAGGTGAATTATTCATTGTATCTGGTGACGGATGGCGGCGACAAGAATATCGACACATTCTGCGAAACGGTGGATCAAGCTGTTGGCGGCGGCGTGACGCTGGTGCAACTGCGCGAGAAAACCGCGACATCGAGAGACTTTTATGAATTGGCGCTGCGGATAAAAGCGATAACGGACAGGCATAATGTTCCGCTGATCATCAATGACCGGCTGGATATTGCGCTGGCAGTAGATGCCGACGGTTTGCATATCGGGCAGGAAGATTTGCCTGTAGCGGTTGCGAGACGACTGTTGGGCCCGAATAAAATTCTGGGGGCAACGGCGGCCACGGTGAAGGATGCTGTTGCCGCGCAAGCTGGTGGCGCCGACTATCTGGGCAGCGGGGCGGTATATCCGACAAGCACAAAGCAAGGCAAGGCGCTGTTGCCGCTGACGACGCTGTCTCAAATCAAACAGGCGGTTCATATCCCGGTTGTAGCGATCGGTGGAATCTCGGCAGACAACATTGGTCCTGTACGACAATCCGGCGTGGACGGGGTGGCTGTGGTAAGCTCGATTATGAACAGCCCCGATCCGGCGTCTACTGCTAAGGAAATGAAAAGAATTTGGCAAAGAATGTCGTAAAGATATCCTGATTGACAAGGGGTTTCGGCAACAAAAAGCGAAACAAATTCAGATAATCCTATAGAAAAGCAGAAAAGGAAGGGAGTTGTCAGATGAAAAAGAATTCTGTACGAGTTTTCACTGTCCTTGTTACACTGGTACTTTTTTTGACAGGCACTGTTTCGGCGGATGTTGGTTATCTGGGGCCAGCAGCGACATACACCGAAGAAGCTTCCATTTTGTTTTTTGGCGACAAAGAAATCTTTGTGCCAATGAAAACGGTGCCGGAAACGCTGGCTGGAGTTAAATCGGGAGAACTTCAATATGCTGTTGTACCTATAGAAAACACAGTCGGCGGTCCGGTTTACAATTATCTGGATGGCATTATTAATGATTCGATGTTTGTAGTGGTCGGAGAAATAAATCTGCCGATCAGACAGACGTTAATGGCGGTTCCAGGAACTGTATTGAGCGATATAAAAACTGTTTTGTCACATCCGCAAGGAATTACTCAAGGCAAGGATTGGTTGAAAGCCAATCTGCCGGATGCAAAACTGATTGAGGTGTCCAGCACTGCGGAAGGAGCTCGCAAAGTGGCTGAAGGTGGCGACAAGTCTATTGTTGCGATTGCTTCGCCACAGGCGGCGGTTACTTACAAACTGGATGTGTTGGCAAAACAGATAGAAGTTACAAAAACGAATGTAACCCGCTTTTGGGTTGTAACTCTCAAACCCTTCCAAAAGGTTGGCCAAACACGGACAGCGTTGGTTGCACAAGGAGTTGCATCGGATTTTTCCTCCCTGTTGCGGGATGTCGAACGCATCGGGTACAAACTGGTTTCGGTGCATGACCGACCGGCTAAGACTGTACTAGGTGAATACGTATTTGTGGTGGAGCTTGACGGGGATGGGCGACGTGAAGCTCTTGGCGAAACAGTGGCAAAGCATGCGGGAACAATGAAGATACGTATTTTGGGGAGTTACGATGTCAAATGAGATCGGATTTCTTGGCGAGTTGAGATAGCCTATGTACGCATATTTTCTGTATTTGGTGTATGTAGGAGCCGTGATTGGAATTTGTGTTCTGTTATTGCGACGTGACCGTCGGCGGCAGGATGCACGAATGCCTACGGCGGAGGAAGCTGCATTACTCAGAGGCGGCCCGGGCGCTGTGATGGAAACGGTGATTTTCAAGTTGCACAAACAGGGAATCATCGAATTGAAAACTGAGGGAACCAGTAAAAAATTATTGGCGGTGATTTCCCGGGAACAGCAGGCGACGCTCTCTCTAGAGGAAGAAGCGGTTATTCATTCGTTTGCTGCCATACAGGGCACGCTGTCCTCTTTGCAAAATATTCGCAGTCGATTGCTCAACAACTTGAGGGAAATGGAAGACGGTATGCAAAAAGCAGGCTGGTGGAAAACACCGGCCCGCTGGCATTGGATTTTGACTGTTCTTGCGCCTGGCTTTGTTGCAGCAGGCAGTCTGCGTTTTATCGATTATTATGATGGGACAATGAAATGGATATTAGCGCTGACGGTTCCGTTTTTTGCAGTGGTGAGTCGTCGTATTGTTTTGCGGGAAATGTCAGGGCCTACTGGTGCAGGAAAAGCTCTTTTGAAAAAGTTGCAGGAAGAAAAAAACAAAGACCTTGATCCGGTATGGCAGGTAGCTTTGTATGGAACACAGGCCCTTCAGGATCATGCCAATTATCGTTTGTTCTATTTTATGACTCGCGGCATTCCCTACAGA
>DATMYT010000623.1:0-9485 GCA_035560855.1 Negativicutes bacterium
TTGGAGTACTGGGACGCTTTACGCGCTTTTTTGAGACCATATTTTCGACGTTCTTTTTCACGTGGGTCACGAGTCAAGAAGCCCGCTTTCTTAAGAGCCGGACGATATTCAATATCGACCCGAAGTAACGCCCTTGCAATACCATGACGCACGGCGCCAGCTTGACCGGAAAATCCACCACCATCAACACGGGCTAGTACATCATACTTTGCCAATGTTTCCGTTAGTGTCAGCGGTTGTTTAATGATCAGCTGGAGCGTTTGCAAACCAAAGTATTCCTCGTATGCATGCCCGTTGATCAGAATTTTTCCTGTTCCAGGCGTCAAACGAACCCGTGCAGTAGACGTTTTGCGCCGGCCCGTAGCGTAGTAAATAATCGGGGTCTTTGCCATCAACTGTTCCTCCTCACCAATCGCTATCTCACGTTAATCTCAAGGACTTCCGGTTGCTGCGCTGCATGAGGATGCTCTGCGCCGGCATAGACCTTGAGTTTCCGATAAGTATCCGCACCGAGACGGTTCTTAGGCAACATGCCTTTTATAGCCATTTCGACAACCCTTTCAGGTCGCGATGCCAACAATTTGCCAGCTACCGTAAATTTCCCGCCGCTTTGATAACCAGAATGACGGAAATAAAGTTTTTGCGTTGCTTTTTTACCAGTTAACACAACTTGTGAAGCATTGATTACAATAACATGATCACCGGTATCTACATGAGGGGTAAAAATCGGCTTATGTTTGCCTCGCAGAACTTTCGCCACTTCAGCAGCGACCCTGCCAAGCACCTTGCCTGCCGCATCGACAACATACCATTTGCGTTCAACTTCGGCATCTTTTGCCATAAATGTATCCATCGGGGTTCCTCCTCGTTCAAAGCTGTTAAAAGAAAGTGCGTTATCAAAGCTCCGGGGCTAGTGGAAACTTCGACAAATCTCGCATAGTTCATTGTATTTGAAGTTGTTTAGGTTGTCAAGGCTTTTTATAGAATACTTCTTTCAAATATAGTCCTTCTGGAGGCGCTGTGGCTCCAGCCATCTTACGATTTCTACCTTCAAAGATTCGTTGAAAACCAGCCTGCGATATTTTTCCGATCCCAATCTCAACTGCAGTGCCAACGATATTACGTACCATGTGATACAAAAATCCATTGCCGTGAAACTGGAACTCAATCATGTCATCTTGCCGCACACATTTCGCGGCATATAATGTCCGTACCGGGTTTCTGGCAGAGCTTCCCGTTGCTTGAAAAGCGCCGAAGTGATGTTCCCCCACCAAAAATTGCAAACCAACATTCATGCTCTCAACATCCAGTAAGCGATCAAGCTGCCAAGCATAGTTTCGCATCATAGGGTCAGGTCTTTCAGAATTCAGGATTCGATACACATAAAGTTTGCCCACAGAAGAAAATCGAGCATGAAATTCTATCGGCATCTCTATGGCATCCAAAACCACGATATCCTGTGGTAATACCCCACGAGCAGCTGCGGGAATCCGTTCCGTCGGAATAGCGCCAGTCGTACGCACACTAATCACCTGTCCATATGCATGAACCCCGGCATCGGTTCGCGCCGACCCAGCAACGGTGACAGATTCTCCTAGTAGAACTGACAATTTTTCCTCCAACACCTGCTGGACAGTCTTTGCATTAAGCTGACGCTGAAAACCATGATAGCCGCTGCCATCGTAAGCCACTGTCAGTTTTAAGTTTCGACAGGCGCGCATCCCCTCGTTCACCCCCACCGCAACCATCCCAGAATCGTCACCAATAACCCAATGCACACCCCTGCTCCGACGTCACGATAACTCCATTTCAGTTCCTTCATCCGAGTTCGGTGCTCACCGCCACGGTAACAGCGTGCTTCCATCGCGGTCGCGAGATCGTCAGCCCGGCGAAAAGCACTAATAAACAATGGCACCAGCAATGGTACCATGTTCTTCCCTCTTTTTAGCAAATTTCCGGAAGAAAAATCGGCGCCCCTAGCCATCTGCGCCTTCATGATTCGATCGGTTTCCTCTAGCAAAGTTGGTACAAATCGCAGGGCGATAGTCATCATCATCGCTAATTCATGCACTGGAACTTTCACGCGTTTTAACGGCGACAGCAACCGCTCAATAGCGTCTGTCAAAGCGATCGGGGAGGTTGTAAATGTAAGCAAAGATGACATCAAAATCAAAAACACCAACCGGGCCGCCATCTGTATTCCCTGGCGCAATCCTTCTTCCGTGATGCTAAGAGGCCCAGCACTCACCAATGGAATCCCCGGTGTCATAAACATATGAATTCCTGCCGTCAGCACAAGAATAATCCAGAGAGGCTTAATTGAACGTAGTACTATCAAAACAGGAATACCGGCATTTAAAATGAGCAAGCACAAAAATGCACCCAACACCATATACCCTGTATAGTTTGTCGCCATAAAAATGCTGGAAATAAAAATAAGCGTAAACAGTATCTTACTGCGAGGGTCTAGTTTATGTACAAATGAATTGCCCGGGAAATATTGCCCCAACATAATATCCGTCAACATTGCGGGATCCTCTTTTTCTGGAGTGCACTCTGAATTGATGCAGCAACATCGCTTGCCTCCAGTAATGCATCGTCAACATCGAGCCCACGTGACCTCAACGTCCGAAGCAACGAAGTCATATAGGGTAGGCTAAGGCCAAATTCGTGCAACTGAATTTTTGTATCATGAAACAAATCCGTCGGCCGACCATCAAACTCAATTTGCCCACGATTCATCACAAGCAATCTCTTGGCCATACGGGCGACATCTTCCATATTATGCGTTACCAGTACGACAGCCATTCCCGTGCCATGATACAATTGCATAATTTGCTCAAAAATCTCGTCCCGCCCTCGTGGATCCAATCCGGCCGATGGTTCGTCCAACACCAAATACTCAGGCTGCAGTGCAATCACGCCGGCAATCGCCACTCGACGCATCTGCCCACCGCTAAGCCGAAAAGGTGATCGGCTGCCATATTCGGAAACTGGCAATCCGACCCGTTCAAGAGCTGATTCAACCCTCTGTGCTACTTCATCCGCTTCCAACCCCAAGTTACGAGGACCAAACGCAACATCATCAAAAATGGTTTCTTCAAACAATTGGTGCTCCGGGTATTGGAATACCATGCCAACACGTTGACGCACCCGTTTTTTCTCAGAAGCTTTGGCTTGTAAATCATTACCGTCTACTTTTACCACGCCCGTTGTCGGACGCAACAACCCATTAAGATGCTGTACCAAAGTAGACTTCCCTGAACCGGTATGCCCAATGATGCCGATAAATTCACCGGGTTCAATAATTAGATTGATATCGCGAAGCGCCTCCCGGCAATAAGGAGTCCCTGGCATATAAGTGTAGGAAACATTCTCCAAAACTATGGACATATTGCCGCCGCCAATCCTTCGTCCGTTATGGTTCCCACAGGAATATCCATCCCACGTTGGCGTAGCTGCATTGCAACATCTGCCGCAACCGGAACGTCCAACCCCAAAGCACGTATTTCTTCCACATGTGTAAAAACTTCATTCGGCGGACCATCCATAATAATATGCCCTGCATCCATCACCACTACACGCTCTGCTGCCACAGCCTCTTCCATAAAATGCGTGATGTATACTACAGTTATTCCTTCTTCACGGTGCAAACGACAAACCGACTCCAGTACTTCCTTTCGCCCGACGGGATCTAGCATAGCAGTTGGTTCGTCCAACACAAGGCAGCGAGAATGCATCGCCAACACTCCGGCAATCGCCACTCGCTGTTTCTGACCACCCGACAATAGATGTGGACCATGCAGACGATACTCTGTCATCCCAACCAACCGGAGAGCTTCATCCACCCGTCGCACGATTTCTGCCGATGGGAGCCCAAGATTCTCCGGGCCAAATGCAACATCTTCCTCCACAATGGAGGCCACAATCTGATTATCTGGATTTTGAAATACCATGCCCACTGTTTGGCGAATATCCCAAATGTGTGAAAAATCCTGCGTATCCATACCGGCAACAATACACGCGCCAGCACTGGGCGTTAATAATGCGTTCAGATGTTTTGCCAGAGTCGATTTTCCAGACCCGTTTCGGCCGATAACCGCCACAAACTCTCCGGCTGCAATTTTAATATTCACATGATTCAACGCCAACAGTTCTTCGCCGTTTTCGTTCAAATATGTGTGGCATAAATCGTTTGTCTGCAGCATCGTGTTTATATCCCCGCACCCTTCCCTCAGACATAAAAAGAAAGGCGACCCTTGCGGCCGCCCCTAAGGTTCTTTACACCAGTTCCAGTATCGCCATCAGCGCCGCGTCACCTTGACGGGGCCCCAATTTTAGAACCCGGGTATATCCGCCTTGACGTTCTTTATACTTCGGTGCAATTGTGTCAAACAATTTACGGACAACATTCTCATCAGTCATAAACGCCAAAGCTTGTCGGCGCGCATGAAGGTCGCCCCTTTTTGCTAGCGTAATCATCTGATCAGCCAACCCGCTGACTTCTTTTGCTTTTGCTTCCGTTGTCTCGATTCGCTCCTTATCAAAAAGAGCTGTAACAACATCGCGCAGCATTGCCTTGCGGGCGCTTGAATCCCGTCCAAACTTTCTGTAAGCCATTCTCCACCCTCCTTATTCAGTCCTCTTCTGCTCGCATGGAAATGCCAATATCAATCAATTTTTTCTTGACTTCATCCAAGGATTTCCGTCCAAGATTTCTGACTTTCATCATTTCATCTTCAGATTTCTGGGCCAGATCCGACACAAAGTTTATGCCGGCTCGCTTGAGACAATTATAAGAACGAACTGAAAGGTCAAGTTCTTCAATGGTCATTTCCCCTGGATTTTTATTTCCGACAGGACTATCTACAATGCCAACGCCGGGTAAATCACCGGTAAGTCGAAAAATTGACAGCGACTCCTGTAAAATTTCCGCCGCATTACCCAAGGCTTCATCTGGTCGAATACTTCCATCCGTCCAAATTTCCAGCGTCAATTTGTCATAATCGGTCCGATTGCCAACCCGCGTGTCTTCAACCATGAAGTTAACTTTTAAAACTGGCGAAAAAATCGAATCTACCGGAATTATACCAATAACGTGATCCGCTTTTTTATTTTTGTCTGCCGCAACATAACCCTTGCCCTGCTCTACCGTCATTTCCATACGGAGGGCAAAGCCTTCTTCCACGGTTGCCAGATGGAGATCCGGATTCAAAATGTCCAGATCTGAACTGACTTCGATATCGCCAGCGGTGATTTCACCGCCCCCTTCGAACTCAATGCGCATCGTATGAACATCATCCGAATGAGCCTTCAAACAAAGTTCTTTCAGATTGAGGATAATATCCGTCACATCTTCTCGAACTCCAGGAACAGTGGCAAACTCATGCAGCACGCCATCAATTTTTACCGACGTCACAGCTGAGCCTTCCAACGACGACAACAATACCCGCCGAAGGCTATTTCCGAGCGTAGTGCCATAACCACGCTCCAATGGTTCACACACGAATTTTCCATAACGATAATCCGCACTTAACTCGACTGTCTCAAGTTTGGTTTCATTCATCCTGCAAAAGCCCCCTCTCTGCGCAAGCTATCAGTGAATCATCAGCCGGGGGTGGTCGTTACCGCGAATACAACTCGACAATGAGATGTTCCTGAATGGAAACATCCATTTCTTCGCGGCTTGGATAACGGACTAAGGTTCCACTCATATCATTGACGACTACATTTAACCATACAGGAATTGTTTTGTGCGCTAATTCCTGGGCAATTCCCTGAATCAGCGGAGATTCCTTACTTTTTTCGCAAACTTTAATGACCTCACCGCTGCGAACCAAGTAGGAGGGAATGTCAACACGGTGCCCACCCACTTCAAAATGTCCATGCATTACCAACTGACGGGCCTGCGTTCGGCTCGACGCAAATCCCATACGATAAACAAGATTGTCAAGACGTCGTTCAAGCAATCCCAGAAGGTTTTCACCTGTGATTCCTTTTTGACGTTCAGCTTTTTCAAAATAGTTGCGGAACTGGCACTCCAACACGCCATAAATACGGCGTGCTTTTTGTTTTTCGCGCAATTGCAGTCCGTATTCAGAAACTTTCTTGCGACCTTGTCCAGCCCCATGCTGTCCAGGTGCATAGCCTCGACGGGAAAATGCGCACTTGTCGCTATAGCAGCGCTCGCCTTTCAAAAACAACTTGACGCCTTCCCGGCGGCATTGCCGGCAAACCGGACCTGTATATTTCGCCATTGCTATTCAACTCCTCCCGAAATGACTATACTCTTCTGCGCTTTGGCGGCCTGCAGCCATTGTGCGGAATAGGAGTGACATCTTTGATCATGTTCACTTCAAGCCCCGCTGCCTGCAAGGAACGGATTGCCGCTTCGCGGCCCGCTCCGGGTCCCTTGACAAAAACTTCAACTTGTTTCATGCCGTGATCCATCGCTGCCTTGGCAGCTGTTTCCGCCGCCATTTGAGCAGCGAAAGGAGTACTTTTTCGAGAGCCTTTAAAGCCCTGGATACCGGCACTCGACCAGGAAATTGCATTTCCGCGCACATCAGTAATTGTTACCAATGTGTTATTAAAGGTGGAACGAATGTGTGCCACACCCGTTTCAATATTTTTGCGTTCCCGTTTCTTTGGTCTGGCAACTTTCTTGGTAGCCAATCCTCAATCCCTCCCTTTTACGCTTTGCTGCGCTTCGCGCCGACCGTTTTACGGGGACCTTTGCGAGTTCGAGCATTTGTTTTTGTTCTTTGTCCTCGCACAGGCAATCCCTGACGATGACGTCGACCACGATATGACCCAATTTCAATCAGCCGCTTGATATTGAGTGATTCCTCACGTCGAAGATCCCCTTCAACCTTATACCCTTTGTCGATAGCCTCACGGAGTTTTGCAACTTCTTCCTCCGTCAGATCTCGCACCCGAGTATCAGGATTAACTCCGGTTGTCTTGAGAATCTCATGAGATAGCGTGAGCCCAATCCCGAAAATGTATGTTAAAGCAATTTCGACTCGTTTGTCACGCGGTAAATCCACACTTGCAATACGTGCCATGGTTAATCTTACACCCCCTTATCCTTGCTTCTGTTTATGCTTGGGATTTTCACAAATGACCATTACGATCCCCTTGCGTTTTATCACCTTACATTTTTCGCAGATAGGCTTTACTGATGGCCTCACCTTCATGATGATCCAATCCTCCTTTATGCTTTGGCTGCCGAATAAGCTTCCTCTATTTGAAACGGTAGGTTATGCGTCCGCGCTTCAGATCATACGGCGTCAATTCCACCGTGACCCGATCACCCGGCAGGATTCGAATAAAATGCATGCGAATCTTGCCAGACACATGAGCCAACACAACGTGCCCATTTTCTAATTTTACCTGAAACATAGCATTTGGTAAAGCCTCAATTACTTTACCTTCGACTTCGATGACATCTTGTTTGGACACGCGATCCCTCCTCGTCCGCTAACGACAACTTCTATAAACACTAACTATGGAAGAGTCAAAATCAATGGTTCTCCGTCTGTCACAGCCACCGTGTGCTCAAAATGAGCCGATATCTTTCCGTCAGCTGTTACAACCGTCCAATCATCTGTCAAAACGTCTACATCAGGAGATCCCAAATTAATCATCGGTTCAATAGCCAATGTCATTCCGTTTTTTAACAAAGGACCCCGACCGGGCGGCCCATAATTGGGAATCTGGGGGTCTTCATGCATCCTCTGTCCAATGCCGTGCCCCACATAATCACGAACTACGCCATATCCGAAAGACTCAGCATGTAGTTGAACCGCGTGGGAAATATCTGATAACCGATTTCCCGCGACAGCTTTTTCAAGGCCCTTGTTCATCGCCTGCTCTGTAACTGATAGCAATTTCAGAAGGTCATCATCTACAGCGCCCACTGGCACAGTAATCGCAGCATCACCATAGTATCTGTTCAGCTTAGTCCCGACATCGAGACTTATGATGTCTCCATCCTTCAGGTGCCGGGAACCAGGGATACCGTGAACAACCTGCTCATTGATCGAAGTACAGATGTTAGCCGGAAATCCACCATACCCTTTAAACGCCGGAATGGCTCCGGATCGGCGAATATATTGTTCAGCAATGCGGTCCAGTTCAAGAGTTGTAACGCCTGGAACTATAGCCTTCTTCAGTTCCAAAAACGTCTTCCCCACAATTTTCCCCGCATCTCGCATATAGCTGATTTCCCGTTCTGTTTTCAAAACAATCATGGTTCTTCGCCTGTCAAACTAAGAATAATATCTCGGAATACCGCATCGGTCGACTGTGCGCCATTAATTTCAGTATAAAGATCCCGATCACGATAATATTTTATTAGCGGTTGCGTTTGGCGATGATAAACCACTAATCGCTCCCTCACGGTTTCCTCGCGGTCATCATCACGTTGGTAAAGTTCACCGCCGCATCGGTCACATATGTCGGGCTTTATCGGGGGTCTGAATTCCATATGGTAGGTAGTCCCACAAGCTTGGCAAATCCGGCGCCCTGTAAGTCTGGGTATGAGTTCCGGATCAGCAACAACTATATTAACAACTCGATTTAAACGGATTCCCATTTTAGCCAACATTTGATCCAACGCCTGTGCCTGCTGGAGTGTTCGGGGAAATCCATCTAATATAAAGCCGCCAATACAATCAGATTTTGCCAGTCTTTCCCTGGTTATTCCCACGGTAATCTGGTCCGGAACTAAGGCCCCTACATCCATATAACGCTTTGCTTCTAATCCCAACGGTGTTCTTTCCTGCAATGCACCGCGGAAGATATCGCCCGTGGAAACATGAGGGATATCATAGCGCTCAACAAGTTTAGCCGCCTGAGTTCCTTTGCCGGCACCGGGCGGCCCCATCAATAAGAGATACACGACGTCATCCCCTTACTTCATGAAGCCCTGGTAATGCCGCATCAAAATTAGCGATTCAATTTGTTTCATCGTATCCAGAGCGACACCAACAACGATCAATAGTGCTGTTCCGCCAAAATACACCCCTTCAATCCGAGTAACTACGGCAACGAAGTTTGGTAAAATGGCAATTAGAGCCAAGAACAAAGATCCAGCAAGAGTAATACGTGTAACAATTTTGTCCAAATATTCTGCTGTCGGTTTACCTGGGCGAAGCCCGGGAATGAAGCCTCCATACTTTTTCATGTTGTCTGCCATATCAGGAATGTTCATCGTAATAGCAGTGTAGAAATAAGTAAAGAAAACAATCATAACAGCATACAACATTGTCTGGAACGGCGTTCCCCAATCAAACCAGTGAGCCACCGTTTTTACCCAACCAACATCTACAAACTGCCCAATCGTTACAGGGAACATAAGAACGGACGAAGCGAAAATGATTGGAATAACTCCGGCTTGATTGACACGTAAAGGAATATGAGTGGAATGTCCCCCATACATTTTTCGGCCAACCAATCTTTTCGCATATTGCACCGGAACT
>DATMYT010000624.1:0-5163 GCA_035560855.1 Negativicutes bacterium
TTATAAGCATGCGCGTTTGCATGGCAACCCCCGCTGCAATAAAAACGGGCCCAACATTCGCGGCAGTCCTCTTTGGTCAACACATGAGCCTGACGGAACTCATTGCACAATTCCTGGTGTTCGATCCCGGTAAATACACTACCGACTTTATACCCGTCCCGTCCGACAAACTGATGGCAGGGATAGAGATCACCCGTCGGCGTCACTGCAAAATATTCATGCCCGGCGCCGCACCCGCTGAGTCGCTTGGTCAGACAGGGACCGTTGTGCAAATCCACGTTGAAGTGGAAAAATTCGAATCCCCGACCCGCAGCTTTGCGCTTCAAATATTCCGCCGCAAGCAAATCATACTGTCGAAATAGCTCCGGCAAATGGGCTTCCGTCAATTCGTACGGCTCGCCTTTGCCAACTACAGGCTCAACTGACAGCTGTTCAAATCCTTCGTCCGCCAAGGCCAATACATCAGATGCAAAATCCAGATTATAGGCTGTATACGTTCCACGCGCATAGTAATTTGAACCCTGTCGGGAGTCAACCGCCCGGTGCATATTCGCCGCAACCACATCATAGCTTCCCGCTCCGTCCGCAAAAGGCCGCATGTGATCATGCACTTCCCGTCGCCCGTCGATGCTGAGCACCAGCGCAATATTTTCGCGGTTTAGAAACGCTATTGCCTCTGCGCCTAGCAATACGGCATTTGTCGTCAATGTCAGCTTGAATATCTTCCCCGTCTCATCTTCCCGTCGCCTAATATATGCCACGGCAGCTCGAACCGTATCAAGATTGAGCAACGGCTCGCCACCGAAAAAATCCAGTTCGGCATGTTTACGGCTACCGCCATGTTCCAGCAAAAAATCGACCGCGCGACAGGCAACCTCCGGCGTCATCAGGCCCCGATCATGCCCGAACGCTCCGGTGCCTGCGAAGCAATAGCCGCAACGCAAGTTACAGTCGTGGGCAATATGCAGGCACAGCGATTTCACGACTGGTTTGGCCGCAAAAACCGGAGGAACGGCTGCCGCCGGACTGAATAAAACCCCCGCATCCATGAGTTCATGCAATTCCGCCAGCGTTTCCCGCACGGCGTCTTCGCCGAACTTCGGCGCCAAAGCGCCTATCACCGCCGCGTCATTTGCACCGTCAAAAACACTCATTATTTCATAAGCTGTTTGATCCAGTACGTGCACGGCACCGCTGTTTACATCCAATAAAATCAATTTCCCGTTGACTTCAAATTTGTGAACATTCATAAAAAAACCACCCATCATAAAGCAAGCCCCCGGCGGCTTGTCGCCAGGGGCTTCTCAAATTGGTCTGTCGCTTGAGATTGTTGATATTATTTCTGGCAGACCTGATTGCCCACTGTGCAGGATGTTTTACAGGCCGACTGGCACGAAGTCTGACATTCGCCGCAACCGCCGGTTGTAGCGGTTTTAGCAAGCGGAGCGTCATTTATAGTCTGTATGTGTTTTCCCATGTGATTCTTCCCTCCCGGTTCATTGTTTTATTACATTCTATCGCTTTTTGCGATGTCAGGCAATAGCTTACGGCGCAGGAACGAGCATAAGTCGGACCGGTAAGTTGGAAGCACCCGGGGGAGACATCGTCACCCACAAAGACTCTCCCGCCGCAAATTCGGAGATCAGTTCAAAATCAGCCAGCGTGTCTACGCCGAAGGACAGTGTTTTGGATGGGGTTCCAACCACTCTGTGTTCCAATTTTGTTTTCACAGCAACCCATCCTGCATACACCCCGCCACGCGGATTCAGATAGCAGCGGACTCTCCCCTTCCCTGTCGTGGGGATCAGAATCCGGTACACAATGCCATAGTTCCCTTGGTTTCGGACAGCCTTCCCATCGGTAACATCCCGGCCTGCCAGAAAGGTATCGATCTCACCATCCCCTATGGTAATGGCTACAGCACCATCCACCACCGGATCGTAAGGTCGCTTTCCGATTAGCAGCCGATCCCCATGAGCAAAACTTCCCCGCAGATGGGGTTTCCATCGCGCCACGGGCACCACATCATACAACGAAACCAGTGAAGCCGGATCACCTTGGTCAGGAATCGCCGCCACCACCAGCCGCACTTCCTGATCCGTACGAAAATCTATCATTCCCGTCAAAATCATCTGAGGCGCCAAAGCGGGAAAAGATTTTCCAGCCGGCAACAACGCGCTTTTTCCGGGCGCCAAATCAATTTTATACTGTTTGTCCGCCCTCAGGTACTCTCCCTGTATCGCCCGACCAGCCCGTAGATAATCCAGATCGGGCCCGCTGACGCCATACCGAAGCACTTCCACTTTGGCTGGAACGCTGCCGGAATTAAAGAGCATCGTAACAATTCGCTTTCTTTCCGACATGACGTTGACATGATGAAAAAAAAGACGAACCTCCCCCTTGACCTTATCCTGATAAAGAATCCCTTCCTGCTCCACATCTTCAGGACTGTCAGATAGAATAAACCGACCGCCTGCCTCTGACGCCACAACCGGCCATTCCGGTAGAATATCAGCCATGTCAGACAATCGTAACGGCGCTGCCAACACCGAAGCCATTAGTAAAAAATTAGTTACAGCAAACAGCAGGACCAACAAAAGCTTTTTCATTATTACGCTCCCAATCTGCCTACGAAATTGAGCCACCACAGCCGCACACGCAAGTCCCACAGTCCGAACCTGGAACGCGGAACGCTCATACGACGAATCATAAATAAATTTTCACCGGGACGATTAACGCCGACTACTGACGAACAGGCCGCCCGATATCCGGTTCGACCAAGCAACTCCACCACGGCAGGCGCCGTCTCACCAAAAGGATTGGCAAAAATGGGTGCCGCAGACCGCAAATTATTTTCCAGCATGATCCGCGAAGACAGCAGTTCCCGCTCCAATTCTTTCAGATTGATCTCGTTCAGCGTGTAATGATTGACAGTGTGCGATCCGATTTCCATGCCTGCCAAGCTCATCTTTTCGGTCTGTTCCCAGTTCATATATCCAGGTTGGCCCATTTTCCCGGTCACAACAAAGAACGTTCCCCGCATCTTCTGACGCAGCAAGATAGGAAATGCCGCCGCATAATTATCTTCATATCCATCATCAAAAGTAATGACAATCGGTCGGGGAGGCAGCTTCGTTTTTCCTGACAGACCCTCCGCGAGTTCTATCACGCTTACCGTTGTATACCCGCTGTCCCGTAAAAAAGCCAGCTGACGTTCAAAATCCGTCTCGCTTACATTAAACCACTCCGGTCCGTCACCTACATGATGATAGGTCAGCACCGGAATCCCGGCGCCAGGCGATACCAGCCAGCCCAATGTCACTGCCACCAACAACGCCAACCCCAAAAAAGCAAAGACGATGCGATGCCTCATGACAATTTGGCCTCCTTGAATTCTTCAGCCATTCGCTCTAACGACTGTAACCGGTGGCTCATTCCCGAACGGCTGATTTTCCCTTCAAACAGCTCCACTAATTCTTGTAGTGTTGCCTCCGGATTCGCCAACCGGAGTTCAGCTACCTCTCTCAATCCCCTCGGCAAAGCCTCAAGCCCCCGACGGCGAATAATCAACCGAATCCCTTCGATTTGGCGCACCGCAGCATTTACGGTTTTCGCCAAATTGGCCGTCTCACAGTTCACCAAACGATTGACCTGATTCCGCATACCTTTTACGATCCGAACATTTTCAAATTCCAGCAACGCCTCGTGCGCACCAATAATCCCCAAAAACGACGTAATGGCGTCCCCTTCCTTCAGGTACACGACAAAATCCTGCTTGCGCGTCGTCATTCCCGCGGTAAGGCCAAATCCCTTTAAGACATGAACCAACGTCTCTGCAAATCCTTCGTTCGGGGTCACCAGCTCGAGGTGATACTCAACTTCAGGCCGATTTATAGAACCGCCGCCAAGAAATGCGCCTCGCAACCAAGCCTTACGGCAACAGGCTCTACGTGGAGGGTTGGCAGGTGACTCCACAAATGCGCCTTCCCGCAAAATCTCCATATGTTCCAGGAAACCGCCAACCACCGCCGATGGCAAGGCCCGAAGTTCATAGGAGTTATTTTTTTTCAATCGCAGGGCGCGGGTAACTTTCACTTCCGTGTCGGCAATCCCAGCCTTTTTCAAGGCTCGCAGAACTTTTCGCGCAACCGCGGCATTCTCAGTAACAAATTTTATCCCCAGACGACCCTTACCGCCAAAAGATACGACACCGCCCATCCAAAGCAGCGCCGCCAGTTCCGACTGTTCACAACATGCGGATTCTTCATCCATCCGCACTAATTCATTTTTTACGTCACTGGCAAACGACAATAGAAATCCTCCCCTATGATAAACGCGTTTCAGCTAGTTAGTCTTCGTCAATTAGTTGCCTCTGCTCCCGTGATTCAGACTGCTTCTGATTATTCCGTCGTCGATCCAACATTGAAAATACCATTTTCGCCAAGCGTTCCGGATCATGCCGGACCCAATTGGTCTCACTTACCATCTGTGCTGGAATGACCGCAACTCCCATACTTTCCAGTTCCGCAATGTCGGCTTCAACCGGACACGCGCCTTCTCTTGCGTAATTATCCAGCAAGCAGGAAGCTATCGATTCGACATTAACCAAAACACAATCGATGATCCCCGGCCCGGCATGATCAAATAAGGCTCTTACATGATCCGAAGCCTTATACTGATCGGTTTCGCCTGGCTGAGTCATTACATTACAAACATACATACGGGTAGCGCGGGTGTTCCGCAACGCCTCAGCAATTTCATGTACAAGCAGATTCGGGATTACGCTGGTATACAGACTGCCCGGACCAAGAATAACGACATCAGCCTCCCGAATCGCATCCAACGCACTTTGTACGGCTGGAACGTTGGGCGGGTCCATCCGGACGCGCCTGATGATCTTACGCGCACAGGGAATATTGGATTCTCCATCAACGATAGTCCCATCCGTCATTTCTGCGGATAATTTTACCGGTATTGCTGACGAAGGCAGAACCTGTCCCCGCACGGCCAGTACTTTGCTTGACTCTTGCAGCGCCAGTTCCACGTCGCCACCGACGACCTGCGTCATGGCGGCAATAAACAAATTGCCGAAACTGTGTCCGGACAGACCGCCCTCGCCAACGAAGCGATATTGAAACAATTTTTCCATCAGAGGTTCCGTAT
>DATMYT010000625.1:0-5439 GCA_035560855.1 Negativicutes bacterium
TGTGGATAAAATATCTGGGCGTGTCTTTTGCTTCTGTTGCGATTTGCATCTTACTTGCGGAGTATGTCATTAATCCGTTGGTATCTCAGGGAAAACCGAATTGGAAGAAAAACCCCTGTTAGGCGAAGGTAAAGACGAGCAGCAGCTTTGGAGTAGAGTTGTGAAATTGCAATAAAAAGGACTCCGGCATTGCCGGAATCCTTTTTTTGCTTGTGAGTAAGAACGGCGCATAATATTATGGACACAAGCCGTCGGAACATCCCTGCCGTGTGCAGCAAAGACTTCTGTCGGTACAAGGCTGACCGGACGGAGTGCAGCAGGTCGATCCTGCGCAGCTACCGCTGCAACATTCCTTGTTTTCCCAGCAGGCGCTGCGGTCTTCGCCACATTGGGGAGGGGCTGGCGTGCCGGGACAGACGCCGTTCACACAGTCCTGATAGGTGCAGCACTTGCTTTGGGCGTTGCAGGCTTGACCCGGCGGAGTGCAGCAGGTGGTTCCTTCGCACTTGCCGCTGCAACATTCTTTGTTTTCCCAGCAGGCATTGCGGTCGGTTTTGCACTGGGTTTGGTCGGGACAACACTTGATTTCGGCGCCTACCGTGCAACAATGGAAGCCAACCTTGCAGGAACCGCCGCTACTGCAGCATTGTTCCCCGGATCTGGCGCAGCCACCGCCGGGACAGCAATTACTCCCGAGTGTGCAGCACTGACTGTTGCCGCAGCAAAAACTGCCTGATCTGCAGCACGCGTCATCGCAACAAGTTGTTCCCGGAGCGCAGCAACCGTCGCCGCAACAAATTTTACCGTTGTTACAGCACCCGCTACCGCAAACAACGCCGGAAGGGCAAGTGGTCGCCCGGGGAGAAGGCAAGGCGCAGGTTGCGTCGCGATTTTGGGGAAGTAAGGTCTGCGCTTTGGGTTCGGTATTTTTGGGCGGAGTCTTTTCCGTGGCTGAAGGCGCACCGTAAATAACGGACCCGCTTGCTGCGAGTAGACACAAAATGAGCCCCGTCAGCAGTAGCATGCGCCAGGCTTTCATGTTGCTCACCTCCATCATAAAGTATGTGGAAAAGTGCAGCTTTGTTAGTTTTATTGTATCATTGCACCCGGCGGGTTCCAATCAATTTTGACAGGTATACATTATCCTCGGTTTTACCAAATTTCCGTTTAAAAGCAGGGGGAAAAGGCAGCGGTGGAGAATTTATTCAATCAAGATTCTTTGTCGAGGGAGGAAAGTTCCGGAACAGGTTCCGAACGTACCAGTTTTTCGATGAGGATGTCGATCCGGTCAACATTGACGCCAGTCAGGCGCTCTACTTCCGATTTTATCGAACTGCGGACTTTTTCGACGACCTCGGGGATGCGCACGCCGTAGATGAGCGTCAGCTTGATGTCGAAGGTTACGGCGGGCATAGTTCCTTCGAGCTCAACACGTTTGACAACGATCTGCGGAGCCATACGTTCGGAGAACAACTGGGTGATTTCGGCCAAGGTGCCTTTTTTCTCCTGTCGGGCCACTTCGTTGACATTCCGCATGGCAGAGCGTGCGATTTCTACAAAAACCTCGTCGGTGAGCAACGTGCGTTCCGTCTCTTCCATAATGACCTCCTGATATTTAGTTGTATGCACTGGTTTCGACATAAGTTTTCAAAGTCCTCGTAATGATGATAAGATGGTATCAAGCGAGTAGGAGGCGAACAGTGTGTCGCATTGGAAAAAAGGCATTCGGATATTGCTATTACTACTGGGAATTGTCATGTTTGCAAATGTCACTGCGCCTTCGGCGGCAGAGGCATTTCTTATCAGTACGCAACAGGAGATCGAACTAGGTAAGGGTGTAGCCAAGGATCTGGAGAAAAAATACGGCTTGGTCAATGATCCGGAACTGCAGGCGCGAGTGACCCGGCTTGGCATGAGCATTGTCGCCGTATCGGATCGCAAGGATCTTCCCTATACGTTCAAGGTTCTCAATTCCAAAGAAGTCAATGCGCTGGCGGTGCCCGGCGGTTATATTTATCTGTTCAAGGGCTTGATCGATTATATGCCGTCGGACAATGAACTGTCAGGCATCATTGGCCACGAAGTCGGGCATATCGTCAAGAAGCATACAGTGGTTCAGATCGAGCGCAGTATGGCGGTCGGGATTCTTTTCGCCGTCTTGTTCGGTAACAGCAATAGCGCGATTATTGGCGATTTGATCGGCAGCGCGCTGATGTCCGGATACAGCAGGGAGGCGGAGCGAGAGGCGGATAATCTCGGGGTGGTTCATACGATGCGAGCCGGCTATAACCCTTACAGCATGCTGATCGGCATGGAAAAGCTGGAGGCTATGAGCGGGAAGTCCAACTATGGCCTGTTTTCTTCCCATCCGGATACGGAGAGTCGCGTCAAGGCGGTTCGGGAGCAGATCATTAATGACTTTAAGGTGCGGCCAATCGTCAATGAAACCGAAAAATATTCCCAGGTGGTGGACGGGGCATGGAAGCTGCCTGCATTTTACAGCAAATATGCCGGCTACACTCCGCGCATGCGTGCTTACTTTGCAGCTGGCAGGATTTATCGGATTACCAATCTGGCGGATTATTCGAGCGATAAACTTTACACAAATGATTTGGATAATGCGATAGGGATCTATTACAATGACGAGTCGGAACCACTGGCGGTAGTAACACCGCAGGATGCGTCGGCTAATGGGCTGGGCGGCATGAATGACATGGCGCAGCTCATCATTGCTCGGATACGGGAACGAGCCGGTCGGTGACTGTTTGAAAGGGGTGGCTTTGGGAATGAGGCATACTATGATTCTGGCGTTGGCGGTCTTGTTACTGTTACCGTCCATTGGGATGGCGGCTCCTAAGGAAATGAACCTGCGGGTGGCGGAACCGGGGGAAGCGGCACAATGGACGCTGGGAACGGTAAATACGATCAAATGGTCGTTTCGGGGAGAACTGGGACAGAATGTAGCCATCCGGTTGCAGCGAATGGGCTGGGTAAATGCGCAGATGATTCTTTCGGAGGCGACGCCGCTTGGCGCCAATCGGTCCGGTTTTTTCAAATGGACACTTCCGGCTGAGTTGCCGCCGGGCGGAAAATATACGGTTACTGTGATGTCGGAAAACGGTATCGGGGATACGTCAGGCGAGTTTACGCTGGTCGCGGGCAAAGGGCCTGCCACGCAGATCAAACTTGATGCACTGCCCAAAGGCGAACGATGGGTCGCCGGAACTACCGTGTCCATCCGGTGGACGTATGGCGGCAGTCCGGGCCAAACGGTAAAATTGGCGCTGATCAAGAAGGCTGAGGGTGATGTAACGGTTATTTCGGCAGCGGTTCCCATCGGCGCTGACGGCAAAGGACGATATGAATGGAAAGTTCCGTCCCTAAAACCGGGTACGGATTACTATATCGGCATTGTAAGCAATTCAAACGCTTTTTATCAAGATATGGGCGTCGAGCCTGTTATTCTTACTGCGACCAAATAGGTCCGGCTTCGGTCGGACTTTCTTTGTAAAAAGGGAGGAATCGTTTTGCGCGCTGAGCCGATCAATGAGTCCAACCTGTATCTGTTTCATGAAGGAACCCAAACTCATGCCTACGCCATTTTAGGCGCTCACCCGATGGAACAGGACGGACGGTGGGGCACACGGTTTGCTGTGTGGGCGCCGCATGCCGAGAATATTTGGGTAGAGGGAGACTTCAACAATTGGTGCGGGAATGGGTTCCAAATGGAGCGCGTGGAAGCGTCCGGCGTGTGGAGCTTATTTGCGCCGGGAGTCGACGCCGGTGCGTTGTACAAGTTTGCGATTCGGCATCCTTCCGGCGAAATGCGCACAAAAGCCGATCCGTTCGCTTTCGCGGCGGAGGTGCGTCCCAATACCGCGTCCAGGGTCGTGGCCGCCGATGATTATGCATGGACAGATGGCGAATGGAATATTAGGCAACGGGAAAATCCGATTTATAACCGTCCCCTCAATATTTATGAAGTGCATCTGGGCTCATGGCGGCGCAAAGTGGATGGCGCTTTTCTCACGTATCGTGATCTGGCGCATGAGCTGGTGGATTACGCGGTGGAGATGGGATACACGCATCTGGAACTACTGCCGGTGGCGGAACACCCGCTTGATGCTTCCTGGGGATATCAGCAGACTGGATATTTCGCGGTTACCAGCCGCTACGGCAGCCCAGGGGATTTTCAATATTTCGTGAACCGGGCCCATGAGAAAGGGATTGGCGTCATCCTGGACTGGGTGCCGGGACATTTTTGCAAGGACGATCATGGCTTGGCCCGCTTCGATGGGGAAGCCTTGTTTGAGCCGCAAGACCGCTTGCGCGCCGACAATGTGGAATGGGGGACCCTGAATTTTGAGTTTGGGAGCCCGGAGGTTCGAAGCTTTCTAATTTCCAACGCCATGTTCTGGTTTGAAGTGTATCATCTGGATGGCCTGCGGGTGGATGCCGTAGCCAATCTGCTGTATCTGGATTTTGCCCGCAGACCCGGCGGATGGAAGCCTAATCGTCAGGGCGGGCGAGAGAACCTGGAGGCTGTGGATTTTCTTCGCAAGCTGAATGCAGCGATTTTTGCCCGTCATCCTGCCGCGTTGATGATCGCGGAGGAATCGACGACGTGGACCGGAGTTACCCGTCCCGCGCATGAAGGTGGGCTGGGGTTCAATTACAAATGGAATATGGGCTGGATGAACGACATGCTCCGCTACGTCAAGACGGATCCGCTGTTTCGGGCGGGGTCGCACAACCTGGTAACCTTTGCAATGATGTATATGTACTCGGAAAATTTTATTTTGCCGCTGTCGCATGACGAAGTAGTGCATGGAAAGCTGTCCCTGTTGGACAAGATGCCGGGAGATTACTGGCAAAAGTTTGCCGGGCTGCGCGGATTCCTTGGGTTTACTGCGACGCATCCGGGGAAGAACTTGCTGTTCATGGGGGGCGAGTTCGGCCAGTTCATTGAGTGGAATGAAAACCAAAGCTTGGACTGGCATCTGCTCGGCTGCGATCTGCACGAAAAATTGCATCAGTATGTAAAAGATTTGAACCACTTCTATTTGTCGGAGCCCTGCTTGTGGGAACAGGATCACCAACGAAACGGATTCCGCTGGATCAACGCCGATGATAGGGTGGCCAGCATTGTCAGCTATATTCGTTACGCAAAAGATAGTTCCGATTATATAGTCGTGGTGTGCAACTTTACGCCGGTCGGTCGGGACGGCTATATCATCGGCGTGCCTGAGGCGGGAGAATATCGGGAAGTGTTTAACAGCGACCATTCCATGTACGGGGGAAATGGCGGACTACATACCGCGCCGCTTGTTACCGGCAAGCGCTGGGAGCAGTGGCCGCACTCGTTGACGGTGGGAGTTCCCCCGCTGGGATTTGTGTGCTTCAAAAAAGTGTAGCAACCGCAGGCTCGCAGGGCCGGAG